>JAHEZF010000096.1 GCA_023251215.1 Sphingobacteriales bacterium
GTAAGGAATATTATTTTCTTCTTTGATCGGAAGGGCATCCATGTCTGCACGAATGGCGATGACCCTTTTACCGGGATTTTTTCCATTTATCAATCCAACTACTCCTGTTGTGGCTTTTATTTCAAATGGGATTTTAAATTCGTTCAATTTGTTCTGAACAAACTTTGAAGTTTCAAATTCCTGGTAACTCAGTTCGGGATTGGCGTGAAGGTGATGACGAACTTCAATAAATTCAGGGGCATAGTGCAGGGCCAGCGATTTAATCTTTTCTATCATCCGGCAAAAATAATGTATCAATTCCGGGAAACAGAATTGCTCATGGCTTTATGAAAAGTGATTTTTAAAGTTGCATATCATCATCGGTGCTCTTTCCCGGTTTTATTTCAATGATATCATTCATGATGAAGACTCCCCTGGGAAAATATACGTTGAGCCGTTTTTGATAGGTTTCAGCTTCCTTTCGTTCTTTAAAATTTCCAACTTTCAACTTAAAATAAGGTGATTGGTAGAAAAGATAAGCCTTCAATTCGGGAAAGTATCTATAGACCTTTGTTTTTGCAGCTATGGCTTCATCCCGTTTGTTGGTATTAATTATCATCAGGCGAAAACCTTTTCCTGATTTTCTTGCATCCCGGCTGGTTTCCTCATTGATCTGCGCCTGCATTTTTACCAAAAGATCAAGTCTTGGATCTTTGTGGATTATTACAAAGTTGCTGTCAACAGATTTTTTCCCGGCAGTATCTTGTGCCAATAATAAAGTTGACAGAAATAAAAAGGATAATAATAACGCAATTTTCATGTGACGCATAGATTCAAATATCTTACCAAAGTTTTAATAACCTGCTCCGGAACCGGCAATATTTTCAATCGGGTGCCAGGTTGTTTTTATTTCCTGCGTATCCATGATGAAGTAGGGAGATTGCCCTTCATTTGTATTCCACTTTACTTTATCATAGAAGACAATGCGTTTCACATTTATGGCTGATTTTTCCCGCATCATTTTCTGTATATCAGAATTGCTTTCGCAGTAAATGGTTGCATTTACATCCATGTGGTCAACAAACCATGAAGCCAGTTCACCGGGCTTACCTGTTAAAATATTAATAACACCCCCCGGCATGTCTGAAGAGTTGATCACTTCGGCAAATGTAACCGCACACAAAGGTTTTAATTCGGATGCTAAAACCACACAAGTATTGCCACCAATAATTACAGGAGCAATTACAGAAACCAATCCCAGCAATGAATCAGCTTGCGGTGCAATAATCGAAACCACACCGGTAGGTTCGGGCACTGAAAAATTAAAATGAGAAGTAGCCACAGGATTTACAGAACTGAACAATTGCTGAAACTTATCACACCATCCGGCATAATAGATCAGCCGGTCAATAGCAAGGTTCACTTCTTTTTCTGCTTTCGCTTTTGTGCTGTCTTGTTGCATGAGTTCTTCAATGAACTGTGCCTTTCTTCCTTCCAGCATTTCTGCCATTCGGTAAAGAATCTGTCCACGATTGAAAGCTGCTTTTCCGCTCCACCCGCTTAATGCCCCCCTGGCAGCCAGCACCGCATCACGAAAATCTTTTCTTGAACTAAGGCAAACATTCGCCAGTTGGGTGCCTGCTGCATTGCGGACAATATAATAGCGGCCCGATTCGGTTCTGGGAAATTGTCCACCGATATAAATTTTATACGTCTTTAATACTTCTAATCTTTTTGAAGAAGTTTTTTTCTCAATCCCGTTTGCGCTGATTGAAAGCGAAGATTTTTTAATTGTTTTTTCCATTTTGTTTTTTTTAACCGCGGAGAACATGAGGACGCAGAGCAAACGCTGAGTTATCTCTGCGAAAACTCAAATTCTCTTGTTCTCTGCGGTGAATAAACAATTCATTTAGTTAATAAGGTTTAAATATGGCAATAATCCGTGCAACCCGCCCTCTCTTCCAAAACCACTTTCTTTATAACCACCAAATGGTGAAGATGGGTCGAACTTATTAAAAGTATTGGCCCATACCACACCGGCTCTCATTCTTCTTGTCATGTTGAATATTTTAGAACCCTTATCTGTCCACACACCGGCGCTTAAACCATAAGGTGAATTATTTGCTTTTTCAATTACTTCATCATCGGTGCGGAAAGTAAGAATGGCGAGTACGGGTCCAAAAATTTCTTCCTGGGCAATACGATTGCTCTGGGCAACATTGGTAAAAAGAGTTGGACGGCACCAGAATCCTTTGCCCGGCAATGAACAGGAACTTTGATACATTTCAGCGCCTTCTTTTTTACCAATATTTAAATATTTATCAATTGTTTCCAATTGCTGCCTTGAATTGATGGCGCCGATATCGGTATTCTTATCCAGTGGATCGCCCACGATCAATGATTCAATACGATCTTTTAATTTTCTAATCACTTCTTTGGCTACCGATTCCTGTACATACAACCAGGAACCGGAACAGCAAACATGCCCCTGGTTAAAAAAGATTCCGTTGATCACACCTTCCACTGCCTGGTCAATCGGCGCATCTTCAAAAATGATATTGGCAGCTTTACCACCTAATTCCAATGTTGCTTTTTTGTTGGTACCTGCAATGGCACGTTGAATGATCTTTCCAACTTCAGTAGAGCCGGTAAATGCAATTTTATTTATATCGGGATGATTAACGATGGCAGCACCTGTGGCGCCGGCGCCGGTAACTATATTTACAACTCCTTCGGGTAAACCTGACTCCTGGATGATCTCAGCCAATTTCAATGCAGTTAGCGAGGTCGTTTCTGCAGGTTTCAATACAACTGTGTTTCCTGTTGCAATGGCTGGAGCAATTTTCCAGGCTGCCATGAGTAAAGGAAAATTCCAGGGAATGATCTGTCCCGCTACACCCAGGGGTTCAGACAAACGATTGGGGAAAGCGTAATCTAATTTATCTGCCCAGCCGGCGTAATAAAAGAAATGATTGGCGGCGGTGGGCACATCAAAATCCCTGCTCTCTCTTATTGGTTTTCCTCCATCCAGCGATTCAATGATTGCTAACTCTCTTGCTTTTTCCTGGATCATTCGTGCAATGCGAAAAATATATTTCCCCCTTTCTTTTGCCGGCATTTTCTTCCATATTTTTTCATAAGCATTTCTGGCTGCTTTTACAGCCGCATCCACATCAGCCATATTGGCATCGGCCACTTCGCTTAGTTTTTCTTCATTCGCCGGGTTAATGGTATCAAAGTATTTATTGCCCGAAGGTTTTACCCAATCACCATTAATAAACAGGTCGTATTGTTTTTTGATAGTAGCAGCACTTTTGTTTTCCGGTGCGGGGGCATACGACCAGCTTGTGTCGAAGTTTAATTTCAGCGTATTGCTTTTTGCTTTCGCCATTGCTTTATTTTTAATTTCACCCAAAGAAACAAAGTTTGCAAAGTCGCAAAGATTCTTATGCCGCTTTGCGACTTCTTGGCGTCTTTGCGTGAAGCCTTAATCCACACTAAAATAATTCGCCGCCTGGTAAACGCCGGTTTTTTCTTTTACTATCTGCATCAGTACATCATTGGCCAGGCTGCTGGCGCCAAAACGAAACCAATGATTGTTCAGCCAGTCTTCGCCCAGCACTTCTTTTACCATTACTAAATAATGCAAGGCCAGTTTTGATTTGGAAATACCACCTGCCGGTTTCATGCCCACCATTCTTCCTGTCTTGTAATAAAAGTCTCTTATAGCTTCCAGCATGACTAATGTTACAGGCATTGTCGCTGCCGGTTGAATTTTACCGGTTGATGTCTTTATAAAATCTGCTCCTGCTTGCATGGCAATATCACTGGCTCTTCTTACCTTATCAAATGTTCCCAGTTCCCCGGTTTCTAATATCACTTTCAGCCTGGC
This sequence comes from Sphingobacteriales bacterium, assembly GCA_023251215.1. GTDB lineage: Bacteria > Bacteroidota > Bacteroidia > Chitinophagales > Chitinophagaceae > JAHEZF01. Next base: position 3,872 of record JAHEZF010000096.1, read on the forward strand.
ATCGCCACAGGCTTCTTTTATGGCGGCAATTTCATCAAAAACAAAATTGTAATCGCCGGCATGAAATTTTCCACGGCTGATCACCATATCAACTTCATCGGCCCCTTCATTCACGGCGAATTTTGTATCACGGATCTTTACATCTCTGGGCGCCTGCCCGCTTGGAAATGCGGTTACCACCGATGCAACTTTGATACCTGAATCACCCAAGGTCTTCTTTGCAACTTTTACCATGGATGGATACACACAGATAGCAGCTACTGTGGGGATACCGGGCACCGCATCATGAGGATGCATGGCTTTATAACAAAGCTGTCTCACTTTACCCTCGGTATCCTTTCCTTCAAGTGTGGTAAGATCAATCATGTTGAGAACCAGCTTCAACCCATTCAGCTTCGATTCTTTTTTAATGCTTCGTTTGGTGAAACGGGAGGCTCTTTCTTCAGCGCCAACCTGGTCGATTCTGGGTGATAAGGAAAAGTCAGGAATGGCAAATAAGGATTCACTCCTTTTCATAGCTCAATAATTAACTGAACTCAAAGTTAACCAAAGTTTACAGGATGGGTAGTGCCTGTTTTTTTGCCTGTAAATCCACTTATCATTTTAAAAATCAGGTTTAACAGGATTGCCTTAAATTCGATTTCTTTTTTAAAACAACAGGCAATGAGAAAAATGAAATTCCTCGCAGGGATAAGTTGGATTTTACTCCTGTGCAATGAGTTGATTGCCCAGCCAACTTTCCCCGAAAACGGTGTGGCTGACCCACGCCACGGACATTACGCTTTTACCAATGCCACTATTGTAAAAGACGTAAACACAACTTTGACCAACGCCACATTAGTCATTAAAGACGGCAAGATCGTTTCTGTTGGTACTAACCTGAGTGTACCAGCCGGTGCAGTGGAAGTAGATTGTAAAGGCAAATACCTTTATCCATCTTTTATTGACATTTATACGGATTATGGCACGCCCCAGCGCCAGCAAACCACAACGGGAGGATTCAATTTTTTTGCACAGCAGCAAATTGAATCAAATATAAAAGGCCCTTATGGCTGGAACCAGGCAATTAAATCGGACGTAGATGTTTATAAAGTTTTTAATGTAAATGAAACATCAGCCAAACCAATGCGTGAAGCAGGTTTTGGTACTGTGCTTACTCATGTAAAAGATGGGGTGGCAAGAGGAACAGGTGCTGTGGTTACTTTGGCCAATGAAAAAGAGAACCTGGCGATTGTAAAAGAAAAAGCTTCTGCACATTACTCTTTCAGTAAAGGAACGTCAACTCAAAGCTATCCCAGTTCTATGATGGGATACATTGCTTTGCTTCGTCAGACTTTTCTGGATGCTGCCTGGTATAAAAACAAACCTGATCTGGAAGGATTTAATTTATCACTCCAGGCATGGAATGACAACCAGAACCTGCCGCAGATCTTTGAAGCAAACGACAAATGGAATGATTTAAGAGCCGACAGAATTGGGGATGAATTTGGGGTTCAGTATATAATCAAAGCAGGTCAGAATGAATATCAGCGCATCAAAGAGATGAAAACAACCAACGCTACATTCATTGTTCCGTTAAATTATCCGCAGGCACAGGATGTGGAAGACCCCAACGATGCAAGATTTGTTTCACTGGAAGATATGAAGCATTGGGAGCTGGCTCCCACCAATCCTGCAGCATTTGAAAAAGCCGGAATTTCTTTTTGCATTACTGCCTCTGACTTAAGAACGGTGAGTTTATTCTGGAGCAGCTTGCGTAAAGCAATGGATTATGGTTTAAGTGAAACAAAAGCATTAGAAGCTTTGACAAAAACTCCGGCAACCACTTTGGGTGTTTATGATAAAGTGGGCAGCCTGGATGCAGGAAAGCTTGCCAATTTTTTAATTACCAATGGACCCATCTTTAATGAGAAAACAAATATTCTGTTCAATTACGTGCAGGGCATTAAATATACCTTGAAAGATGATGGTAATATCACAGGCAGTTATAATCTTACCGTCAATACAGCATCAGGTACTGAAAAATATACATTGGATGTAAAAAGCAGCAGCTCATTGAGTATGTACGGAAAAGATACCCTGAATACTAAATTCAGTTTTGATGGCAAGCAAATCAAATTGAGTTATGCCCCAATGCCAAAAAGACAAAGACCATCATTCCCTGTTGGTGATTCTTCACAAAGACGTGGAGGATTTCCAGGTGGATTTGGTGCCGGACAAACGCCAACATTGCCAGCTTCAGCTACAAGATTGAGCGGTGTAACTAATGGTACAGAATGGAATGGAACCGGCATGGATTCAGTAGGGAATGCATTAACATGGACAGCAATATTTGTAAAAGCTATTGAAGTAAAGGCTGACACTATAAAGAAAAAAGAACCGCCGGTTCTCGGAAAAGTTACTTATCCATTCTTAGCATTCGGATGGGACGAAGCCAATCAACCCAAACAGGAAACGATTCTGATTAAAAATGCAACTGTCTGGACAAATGAAAAAGATGGTGTTTTACAAAACACGGATGTATTACTCAAAAATGGAAAGATTGCAGCAATCGGGAAAAATCTGAATGAGCCGGGAGCAAGGGTGATTGATGGA
>JAHEZF010000097.1:0-1057 GCA_023251215.1 Sphingobacteriales bacterium
CATAGGCGCCAAATGTTTCCATATACCGTCGTTGCCCTTCAGAATAAATAGTATCAAATGCCAGTGATGATTTGCCGCTGCCGCTAATGCCGGTAATAACCACCAATTTGTTTTTGGGAATGGCAATATCAATATTCTTCAGGTTGTGCACCCTTGCTCCGAATACTTCTATGGCATCATTTTCCTGGTTGGCTGTATCGATTCCATTATTTTTTTCTTCTGGCATAATGAGAGAGGAACGAAGATAGAACAAAGAATGATGGGATTTGCTTCGCCCGGCGGCTGCCCCGGATCATTTATCTTCATGTCCGAAAATCAGGTTCCATGTTTAATTTATTCAAAAAGAAAGAGCCGGAAATAAAAGTAGTCGACAAAATTGTAATAGATGAATCGGCCAAACTAAAGGCCATGCTGTCCCAATGGAACAGTAATAAAAATATTGTTTTTGTATTCTGGTTTGATGAAAGCCTGCACCAGGCAGAAACCTGGTTCACCGGTCAAATAGCAGGGCCGGTGGCATTGTTTACCGTAAGAGAAGCAACTACTCCGCAAGTGGCCGGTAAAGCTGTGGTTTTTGCAGAACACTATCCTCTGCGCCGCAAGGAACAGGAATTATTTCAAAGGCTGAAGCTGGAGGAGGTAATTGTCTTTTCCTCACTTAAAGAGCCATTATTTCAAAGATTTGGTTCTGATAAAATAATACAGATGATGCAGCAACTGGGGATGAAAGACGATGAAGTAATGGAACATAATATGATCAGCAAGGCCATCCGAAATGCACAGGAAAAAATTGAGAAGAAGGTGTTGCTTGAACAATTGGCCCGTTCACAGGAAGAATGGCTTAACAATAATTTATCGGCTGGATAACCGGAGTGATATTGACAAAGATGATTTTGAATGAAGAGAAGACAATAAATGACCGGTGTTATTCTTTTTGATAAACTGAAACAAAGCCGTTGGTTAAAAACAACAAATTTGTTTCGTGGTAGTTTGACTAATTGGAATAATTAAAAACATTGAAATCAGGAAACTGAAAAAGAAAAGTCTGGAACTGGCG
>JAHEZF010000097.1:1067-6441 GCA_023251215.1 Sphingobacteriales bacterium
AGAAGAAGGTGTTGCTTGAGCAATTGGCCCGTTCACAGGAAGACTGGCTTAATAAAAATTTGCCAGCTTGATAACCGAGTGTTATTTATAAAGATGATTTTGAATGGAGAGAAGATAATACTGGTCACGAGAAAAGTCAATACCTGGTCGGCGTTATTCATTTTGTAAAATGAAACATACCATTGGCTATCCGCAAGAATTCCTTCGTAGAAAAACAAATCTGTTTCGGTGATTGTTTGTCTAAAAAGAATAATTGAAAACATTTATACAAGAAAAGCAAAGAAAAAAACATAGAATTTGCAGATGTTGTATAATATTTGTTTGGTTTTGTCTGAAGTTCGAGGTGATAAAGTTAGCAAAAGTGATTACAATCGCAGTCTCTTTTTGCATTATATAGCTATAAGAATTACCGCTATTGCAATTGTGTTATCTTTCGAGTGAACCAGTAAGCAAACTGATAGCTAAAAAATTAGTTGTTTTGTTTTTTTTATGACCCGCAAACTACTCAAAGATGTTTCAGCAAGCACCATACAGGTAATTGTTAACCAGTTGCTGGGACTTGCTGTATTTCTGCTTATCTCGTTTTATTTATCCAAAGACGCTTATGGAGAGCTAAATTGGTCCATAGCAGTAATGGCATTTATAACTACCGTGCTTGGCCTTCGATTAGAACAAATTGTAGTTAAAAAGTCCGCTGCAGTACAGGATGCCTCAGGTATTATGACGCTTTTTATGATCCATGTCCTCTTATCAGGTGCCGGGTTTTATTTGTTGCTGTTTATACTGAGTTTTATCTTCCCCACGTTTTTCACTGCCCACAACATGCTCCTGTTGCTTGCTTTAAGCCAGTTATTCATCTTCTTCTCCTCTCCTTTTAAACAAACGGCGAATGGGAAAGAACGATTTGACTATTTAGCGATCATGTCATCAACATCCAATCTCATACGGTCCATAGCTTTGTTTTTTATCATTGCTTTTTATCATCTCAGCATACAATGGGTACTAATCATTTTTATTACCAGTTCATTTTTTGAATTGGTGGTTAGCTTTTTTTTCGTTACCAGGCTGATGAAAATACCTCTTTCCGCTAAAATCAGTTTTGGTGACTACAAAATTTTTCTCAAAGAATCGCTGCCCCAGATCGGTGCTGCTGTTTTAATGGCGGGGATATCGAGGCTGGACTGGATATTGCTCGGTTTTTTTTCCACTGCCAGCCTGACTGCTGAATACAGTTTTGCCTACCGGGTTTATGAATTATCTCCTTTCCCTTTACTGGTCATTGCCCCAGTGCTGATTAGCCGCCTTGCCAGGTATTTTACAAACCATAGTGAACAGTCACTACTTCAAAAAAAGAAGGAACTAAGTCTGCTGATAAGAACTGAAATGATAGCCGCTACATTAATACCGCTTGTTCTGAATATTATCTGGACTCCGGTTATAGATTCCCTTACAGGGAATAAATATGGTGCAGTCAATCAATGGACATTTTTTATTCTTTCAATTTGCATTCCCTTTCAATATATCAACAACATAATATGGTCAGCTCATTTTACACAGAATCGTTTAAAACTTATCTTTCGCATTACCCTGATCACTTTTTGCATTATCCTTACCGGTGACCTGTTATTGATACCACTTTATAATGTAAAAGGAGCTGCTTTGGTATATCTTAGTGCAGTTATTATTGAATACATCAATTATATGCGGTCATCAGAGTTGTCAAAGATCAGGGAAACGTGGCAGTCATTATTTATCTGCCTTACTGCCGCTGGCTGCAGCGGTTTTGCTGCCTTCTATTTTCTTGACGATATCCTATGGCGCCTTGTATTTGCACTATCGTTGTTTTTTATACTTCTCCTGGCAACCCGTCAATTACGAACAAACGATATGATATATGTGCTTCAGTTAGTTAGAAATAAAAAACCTGACGAAAGCAATAATTCTGCTATTACAAAATGAGATCGTTATACCAGTCCCTGTCAGATTACTTCCGGAAAGTAAACTGGAAACTATTGCTGTTTCTTGTGCTGGTTCTTAATGTAAAAATGCGGGTAAAGATCATAGCGGTTATTTTTTCCCTTCTGCTCAACCATAAAATGTTTCTGGGAAAAAATATTTACCGGCAAAAATTCATATGGTTCTACTTCAGCATGATCGTCATTGCAGTTATTGATCTGTTACTCAATGTTGCATCCCTGTCAACCAATTACCTTGTAGCTGCAGGAACAGGAATTTTTTTTTGGATGCTGTGTATTGCCGTAGCCTTTATAAATAGCTGGTTTGTTGCAAAAACCGATATAGCCAGGCTTCATGCTACCATTACATTTTTTTTTATTTTGAATGCAGCGGTAACAATTGGCCAATTGTTGCTCATTATTCTTGATTCAGGTTCTGTTAATCCTTATACCTATCAGGGAATGCATCAAAAATATTTTATCAGCGCCGGGGATGCAATCAAGGGAATTACATTTGACACTTCTACAACCAACGCCATCATTAATACATTCGGTATAATATATTCTTTAAAAAGATCAAAATTCTTTATAACGCTGATGTGTATGTCAGTCATGCTGCTGACAGCCAGCAATTTTACCATTTTATTACTTCTGGCTGCATTACTCTTCCTTTTTGTTTTTCAAAGCGACCGCAACCAGAAAAGTATAATAATTGTTTGCTCATTTATGCTGCTGATTTTTCTAACCAAAGTTTCACCGCAGAATGGAATTTATATTACCGGTTACTTCCAAAAAAAAATCGCTACAACCATAGCTCCGGCTGCCCCGGCAACCGTTAAAATTTCAGTACTGGAAAAACCAGATAACCTGTTAAGTGCAGATGAAAAGAAACAAAAAATAGCGATGCTTTATCTTGATAGTCTTTACAAAATACAATTGACAAATGAGAAAAAAGAAACATCTGAAGTCAAAATATCTGCTGAGCTACTGCAAACAAAGCCTTCCATTCCTAAACCCAATATCCATACTGAACCCTATCAGAAGAATAAGGATACAACTTTATTGCAAAAAAGATTACTTGAATTTGCAGAAAGTAAAATAGCTTCTTTTGATACCAGCCTGCAGGTGATCAAAAAACGTAAAGAGCCTGGAAAGATTCTTGCTTTTCTGCAAACAATTAATTTTTTTAAACAGCATCCATCGAAGATCTTTACCGGCACAGGTATTGGTAATTTCTCTTCCAAGCTCGCCTTCCGGGCTACAGGGTTGGGTGTTGCAGGAGGCTATCCTGCAAAATTTGTATATATAAATGACGATTTTAAGAATAATCACCTTAAGCTGTACCTGGAATATTTCAGTAAAGAGATGGAGTTGCATTCACTGACCCAAACACCAAATTCTGTTTATGATCAGCTATTAGCTGAATACGGGTTAGCCGGTATTTTTTCATTTGTATTTTTTTACCTGGGTTTCTTTATAAAACATCTGCGCAGGCTTACCTATAGTCTGCCTTTTCTGATTATATTGCTGGGCGCCCTGGGAGCAGAATACTGGTTTGAACAACTGTCAATAATAATAGTGTTTGAGCTAATACTGTTTTTAACCATAAAAGAAATGAAAGAACTTTCAGCAGAATGAGCAACGTAAAAGTAACAGTACTGATGCCGGCTTATAATGCAGCAAAATATATTGCTGAAGCCATTCATTCTGTATTGTCGCAAACTTTTACAGATTTTGAGTTGCTGATAATGGAAGATGGTTCAACAGATGAAACCGTAGCCGAAATAAGAAAATTCGATGATCCCCGCATCCGGCTGATCGAATGTGTGCATCAGGGTATTGCCCCTGTACTGAATCAAGGCTTGAAGGAGGCCAAGGGGTTTTATGTGGCCCGGTTTGACGCAGATGACATTTGCTATCCTGACCGCCTGGAAGAACAATATAAATTTAGTACTGCCAATCCGGCCTATTGTATTGTTGGTTGCGATGCAGACTATTATGATATGAATGATAATTATGTTTTCACTTATCGTCCTCCCGGGCATACAAATGAAGAGATCCAAAAAACAAAAATGAATACATGTCCTTTCATTCATTCCGGCGTTCTTTATAAAAAACAGGCAATACTTCATGCCGGAGGCTACAATATTCATGCACATACTTTTGAAGATCATTTCCTGTGGATGAAAGTTTTAAAGGAGTGCAAAGCCTGTAATCTTTCACAAACATTATTGAAAGTAAGGCTGCATCCGGGTTCTGTTACTGTTGATGAAAAATGGAGGAGCAAACGGTTTGGCGAACTAAAGAATGCAGCACTTCAAAAAAATAGTATTCGTGAAAAAGAAGGAAATGAACTGCTGCAGCTTTTAAAAGATCAAAATACCAGAAAGATCAAGCAGGGTGCTTATTATGCATTGCTTGCCAAAAAATATCTGTGGGATAATCATCAGCCGGGAAAAGCAAGGCAAAACATCCGGAAAGTCTTATGGTTTCAACCGGCTGATGTAAAAAGTTATCTGCTGTGGTTGTTTTCCTTTTTTCCCAAAAGGGTTATCCGGAAAATATATAATTTATCAAGAAATGCTAAACACAATACAGGCCTATGAAAGCATTTTTAAATAAAATTATTTCAGGATGGAAAGGCGACAGCTATCAATTAGATGCCGGTATTCCTTCTTCCTACTTATACAGGCTTTCTATAGCAAGAGCATTTATGCTGTTAAGAGGCAAATTAAGCGGTATAAAAAATAAAGGGCTTCTGTTTTTTTCCTGGAAGGCAACCGTAAAATGCCGATCAAAGTTAATAGCAGGCAGATTAGTTACTATTGAAAGAGGATGTTACATTGATGCTCTTTCCAGTGAGGGAATAGTTTTTGGTAATAATATATCTTTAGGCAGAAATACAAAGATCATTGGTACCGGCCATTTACAATTACTTGGAAAAGGCATGAAGCTGGGAAATAATATCGGGCTAGGCACAGAAAGTTTTTATGGATGTGGTGGCGGCATTGAAATAGGAGATGATACCATCATTGGTGATTTTGTCAGCTTTCATGCAGAAAATCATAATTATGAAAACCCGGACATTCCTATCCGGTTACAGGGAGTTATCCGTCAGGGAATAATGATCGGGAAAAACTGCTGGATAGGCGCTAAAGCCACAATTCTTGATGGTGTAATCATTGAAGACAATTGTGTAATAGCTGCCGGGGCAGTTGTTACAACAGGTACTTACCCCGCTAACGGAATTTATGGCGGAGTTCCTGCAAAACTGATTCGGCAAATACAACCCCCCCGATCAGAAAACCAATAGCCATGACAGAAAAAAAAATCAGCATATTTATAGATGGTCACAGTTTTGACAAAGAATTTCAGGGCACGCATGGTTTCATCAGGGGTCTTTATGCTGCTCTTTCCAG
>JAHEZF010000098.1 GCA_023251215.1 Sphingobacteriales bacterium
GTCTCTGGCAATATCAGAGGCGTCAAAACTCCCCTTTAGGGGATGGGGGTATAATATGAATCCGAAAGACAAATCATTAAGAAGAAAAAATATTCATCATCGTATCCGCAAAAAGATTGGTGGGGGCATTGCGCAAAAACCCCGCTTATCCGTGTTCAGGAGCAACACTGATATTTATGTACAGTTGATTGATGATGAAAAAGGACAGACACTGGCATCTGCTTCATCAAAAGACAAGGATATACAGGTACAAAAGGCAAATAAGGTTTATAAAAGTAAACTGGTAGGTGCAGCTATAGCAAGAAAAGCATCAGAGCTGGGAATTAAAGACATTACTTTTGACCGGGGAGGTTACCTGTATCATGGGCGTGTTAAATCAGTTGCTGACGGGGCAAGAGAAGGAGGACTGAAATTTTAAATTGAAGATTTAATATTTTAAACTTCAGTTAAAAACTATTTAATCTTACATATTAAATCTGAAATAACTAAATGTCAAAGTACAACGTAAACAGGGTTAAAGCAGGCGACCTGGAACTGAAAGATAAAGTTGTTGCCATCAACCGTGTTGTAAAAACAACAAAAGGGGGCCGTGCCTTCAGTTTTTCTGCATTGGTTGTTGTAGGTAACGAAGCAGGTGTGGTGGGACATGGTTTGGGCAAAGCAAAAGAAGTTCAGGAAGCTATTACCAAAGGAATTGAAGATGCTAAGAAAAACCTGATCAAAGTTCCGGTAATGCATGGGACTATTCCTCATGACCAGTGGGCAAAAGAAGGCGCTGCAAAAGTATTGATCAAACCGGCTGCACATGGTACCGGTGTAATTGCCGGTGGTTCTATGCGTGCCGTGCTGGAAAGTGCAGGTGTTACTGATGTTTTGGCAAAGAGTCTTGGCTCTGCCAATCCGCACAATGTGGTAAAAGCAACATTCAAAGCTCTGGCTTTGCTTCGTGAGCCGATCGGTGTAGCTAAAACCCGTTCAATTGGTTTGAAAAAAGTATTTAATGGATAAGCCTCCCCAAACCCCTCAGGTGGAGGGGCTTCCGGAAGCTTCAAATCATATTGCAATTACATTTTATAACGAATTTTCAAAAACTCTCTCCGCCAGATGGCGGAGAGTTGGAGGGGGCAATGAAAAAGATAAAAATAACATTAGTTAAAAGTCCGATTGACAGGCCGGAACGACAGAAAAAAACACTGAAGGCTTTAGGTTTGAATAAAACCAATTCTGTAAAAGAAGTAGAAGCTACTCCGCAGATACTGGGAATGGTTCGCAAACTAACGCACCTGTTGAAAGTAGAGGAAGTATGAGAAATGTAAAATGCAGAATGTAAAATGTAAAACTTAAAACCGACTTTCATTCTACATTTATCATTTTAGATTTTACATTTTATATTTAAAGCGAGGGGTGATTCCCCGTTAAGTTTAAAATAAATAAAAATGAAATTACACGAATTAAGACCGGCCAAAGGCGCCACACACAAAGTAAAAAGAATTGGCCGTGGAGATGGATCAGGGCATGGAGGCACATCAACAAAAGGAACAAAAGGCCAACAGAGCCGTACGGGATATAAAAGAAAAATGGCTCATGAAGGCGGCCAGATGCCCATCCAGCGCCGGATACCCAAACGTGGATTCAATAATCCTCATCGTGTGGAATACAAAGTATTCAATGTAGGGCAGGTGGAATTGCTGGCAGAAAAATATGGCATAAAAGAATTTTCATTGGAAAATCTATACATCAATAACCTGATCAGCCAAACCGATAAAGTGAAAGTGCTGGGTAATGGTGAATTGAAAAGTAAATTAAGCTTTAAAGTAAATGCCGTGAGTGGGAAAGCAAAAACCGCTATTGAAGCGGCTGGCGGATCGGTAGAGATCATAAAGTAAATTTCACTAAATTGCATTGACGCATTGATCATGCGTTTTTTATTTATACTACGAAGGTTTGCTGTAGTAGTTTGTTTTAAGTGCTTTTAAACTATTTTAACCCACGTGAAGAAATTAATACAGACGTTAAAGAATATCTGGAGCATCGAAGAGCTGCGCAGTAAAATCCTGTTCACCCTGATGCTTATTGTGATATACCGCATAGGTACGCATGTCGTTTTACCCGGTATTAATCCCACCGAATTAAAAACGGGCCAAAACAGTAATGGTATTCTTGGACTGATTGATGCCTTTTCCGGCGGTGCCTTTAACCAGGCTTCCATTTTTGCATTAGGCATTATGCCTTATATTTCTGCTTCCATCTTTATGCAACTGATGACCGTGCTGGTGCCCCGTTTCCAGAAAATGCAGAAGGAAGGGGACAGTGGCCGTAAGAAGATCAATCAGTACACCCGTTATCTTACTGTTGGCGTTACGGCGCTGCAAGCGTCAGCTTATGTTACTTACCTGAAAGGGATGACCTCCCAGGGAGGAATGTTGGCCGGTTTTCCAACAGGTTATTTCTGGCTGTCATCAGTGGTAATATTAACTGCGGGTACTTTGTTTGTAATGTGGATGGGTGAGAGGATCACTGACAAAGGATTAGGCAATGGTATTTCCCTTATCATCATGATCGGCATCGTGTCCAGTTTGCCATCATCTTTCCTGCAGGAATTAGCCACAAAATCTTCGCGGAGTGGACAGATACTGGTATTCATTATTGAAATTGCTATTCTTATCGGTATTATCCTGGGTACTATTTTATTGATACAGGGTGTGAGAAAAGTGCCGGTGAATTATGCCAAACAAATTGTGGGTAATCGCCAGTTTGGCGGAGCCAGGCAGTTTTTACCATTGAAAGTGAACAGTGCCGGTGTAATGCCGATCATCTTTGCACAGGCTATCATGTTTCTGCCCACATTAGTTACTTTAGGAAAGCAATCACAGGGGGCTCAAACTCTTTCCCGAATGTTTACTGATCACCAGAATTTTGTGTACATGATCATTTATTCCATAGTGGTCATCGGATTTACCTTCCTGTACACGGCTTTGATATTTAACCCTAAACAGATCGCTGATAACCTGAAACAGAATAATGGGTTTATCCCGGGTGTAAAACCGGGTCAGCCCACGGCAGATTATATTGGTTCTGTAATGGATAAAATAACATTCCCCGGCGCTGTTTTACTGGCAGTGATTGGTATTTTGCCTGGCATTGCACAGCGTATGGGTGTAACACAGGCATTTTCTACTTTCTTTGGCGGCACATCACTACTGATCATGGTAGGAGTTATTCTGGATACATTACAGCAGATCGAAACCCAGTTATTAATGCGTCAGTACGATGGATTGATGAAGAGCGGCCGCATACAAGGCAGGCAAACCACATCGGCGGTGCAGTATTAATAATGGATCTAAATAATTGACTGAACCTGGTGAGTATTGCTTGCCGGGTTTTTTTGGCCTCACCCCTTACCCCTCTCCTCACGGAGAGGGGAACAGCAAGGCTCCGTAAGTTGTAAAGTCAAAATTGGTTTGAGGAGATAAAATTTCGACATTGCGGCCCCACCCCTGCCCGTCCGGTCAGGCGGGCATCCCCGCCTTCCCTCCCCGATTGGGAGGGAAGGAGTAAGACTCAGTAAATTGCAAAGTCAAAATTGGTTTGAGGAAATTAAAATTGAGAATTGCAAGTATGATTATTTATAAGACAAATGAAGAAGTGGAGCAGATGCGCCAAAGTGCTTTGCTGGTGAGCAAAACTTTATCTGAAGTGGCTAAGTTGCTGAAGCCCGGCATTACTACTTTGTCATTGGATAAAATGATCGGTGAGTTTGTAAAAGATCACAATGCGGTTCCTTCTTTTCTGAATTACCGCGGCTATCCTTACAACTCCTGCCTTTCCGTGAATGATGTTGTGGTGCATGGTATTCCGAACAATAATCCTTTAAAAGAAGGCGATATTGTTTCTATTGATATTGGGGTTATACTGAATGGCTGGCATGGCGACCATGCTTATACATTTGCCATTGGTGAACCGGCTGATGATGTAAAACAATTGATACGGGTTACAAAAGAATCTCTTTATAAGGGAATTGAAAAAGCAATGGCCGGCAACAGGGTGGGAGATATTTCATTTGCCATACAGGAACATACGGAAAAGAAACACGGCTATGGCGTGGTGAGAGAATTAGTAGGACATGGTCTGGGAAGAAATTTACACGAAGACCCGCAGGTGCCCAACTTTGGTAAAAGAGGAAACGGCCCGAAGATGAAAGAAGGACTGGTGCTGGCGATAGAGCCGATGATCAATCTCGGTAAAAAAGATGTTTATACAGAAAATGACGGCTGGACGGTAAGAACCAAAGATGGCAAACCATCTGTTCATTTTGAACATGATGTTTGTGTAAGAAAATATAAAGCCGATATACTTTCTGATTACAGCATCATTGAAGCGGCGGAAAAAGCCAATGTAAATTTATTCAGCAATCATACCTGAACTATCTGTATGTTATTGCCGCAGGTATCATCAAATACAGCGAGGATCGCAGCCCCCATATTTGTCGGTTTCATACTGAACACTACTCCCAGCTTTTCTAATCTTTCGTATTCTTTTTGAATATCATCAACATTAAATGCCGTTAAAGGTATTCCTGCTTCAAACAATGCTTTCTGGTATATCCTCGCAGGAGGGAATCCCATGGGTTCAAGAACTAACTCCACCCCGTCCTGTTCTTCTTTTGAAACAACGGTTAACCATTTGTACTCACCCATTGGTATTTCGGTTTTTTTGACAAAGCCCAGTATCTCTGTATAAAATTTAAGGGCTTTGTCCTGATTATTTACCATTACACTGGTTAATTTAATTTTCATTATGCCTGTAGTTTAAAGTTTCTCAATTATTGTTTTTCAGGGAATGTTTCCTCTGCAAAAATCAGCAATGATTTACAATTATACTTCTTTAAAATTGCGATTTTTTCAAATGTTGGTTGCTGAAAAACAACCGGGCATGTATTTGAGAGGGGCTTTTGCCATGCTCGGCGTCTGTTTCTTTTGATTATTGAGAAAGCCAGAAGGAGTGGAGCCGGTGATCTTTTTAAAAAGCCCGGTAAAAGAACTTGCGCTGTCGAAACCAACCGAAAAGCAGACTTCTGTTACAGGTATATTCGTTTGTAAAAGTCTTTTTGCTTTTTCAATTCTCACCATGGTCAGGTATTGATAAGGTGTCCTGCCGTAAATAGTTTTAAAAAGACGAAGGAAATGAAACTTCGAGAAAAAAGTTTCACCCGCCATGTGGTTGAGATTAATATCGTTTGCAAAATGAGTGTCTATGAAAAATTTTGCCTGAACAATTTGTTTATATAGATAATCTTTTGGATAAATGTCCTCTTTGATTTTTATAATTTGTTTGTGGTAGAAGGACATGGCCGTTGTGCAGGATTGCGCCTCTTTTGGTTTTGCTGATGTGTTGGTTTGGTTGTTCATTTTTTGTCCAGTTTGGTACAAATAGCGATAAAAAAATCTTTGTTGAAGATAACATTTATTGTTTAAAAGTATCCTGTCAAGCCCTCCTATTGCAAATATTTTTGTTAGTGGCTGTAATACTTTTTATCTGTCAACTACAATTTTGTTTAGTAAGTTTGAGTTTGTATTAAAGATTCTATTTGTTTCAACTGTTATTAAACTTGATGACTCAACACTTCTCAAACTCTTGATTTATTACTTTATCATGCCTGCCCAGCTCTTAAGTGTTTCAGCGGAAATGACTATAGTTGCAGAACTTTCAATCAAAGCAAGTATAGCTGTTCCGGGGCCATTCTTCCAGTCTTTGCTACCGTAAAAAGCATCTTCGGATGTTTGTCTGTCTTCTAAACTTTTGAAGGACCGGATAACGTAATAAGTGTTTTCATAATGAAGTGAAGGTCCATGTGTCACAACTTCAATTTTCCATTTTTTCAGGAGTGGTAAGGACTCTGTTATATATACTTGTTGAAATTTGTCCCTCGTTCCGGGTTTAAGATTTAGAATTAAGATTTCTATCATGTTATTTGATGATTTTATTAGTTTATGCCGCTTGATAATCCTATGGTAGTTTTTACTTGTCTGATAGAATGGCCAGGTAAAAGCAGATTTACGCCGCTGTTTGTGTTGCGCCTGGATTTGTGTGTTGGCTTCACCAACGGCCGGACTTTAGCGTTTCCTCTATTCGTGTTGTTGGTGATGCTTTTGCATATTGCCTTCTCATAACACCAACGGAAAGGCGAACTCTATATGATATTCGCTTTAATTGTTTTATTATATTAATTGACTATCCGCTTATAACAACCTTTTTTACCACATAGAATCATAGGTACATAGTCCCGATAGCTATCGGGATCACATAGATAGCTATGTGTGACTTTCTATTGTGTTCTATGTGTCTATGTGGTTCAATTTTATTCACTTCTAAATAATTTGGTTGCTA
>JAHEZF010000099.1 GCA_023251215.1 Sphingobacteriales bacterium
ATCAATAAAAAGAATCCCCGCTTTAAACAGCGCCAGGGGTAACCCTTCGACATCCCGATAGCTATCGGGACAGGGTGACAAATCAGAAATCTAAAATCTAAAATCGAATTATGGCTCGTATTGCCGGAGTTGACTTACCAAAAAATAAAAGAGGGGAAATAGGCCTTACCTATATCTATGGTATTGGCCCCTCAACAGCTAAATATATTCTCGATAAAAACAATATCAGCCGCGATAAAAAAGTGCAGGACTGGAATGATGAGGAATTAAGTGGGATTCGAAATATAATCACTGAAGAATTCAAGGTTGAAGGTCAGCTTCGTTCTGAAGTGCAGATGAGCATTAAGCGGTTACTGGATATTGCATGTTATCGGGGCCTTCGTCATCGTAAGGGATTACCGGTTCGTGGTCAACGCACCAGGACCAACAGCCGTACAAGAAAAGGAAAGCGTAAAACAGTTGCCGGTAAAAAGAAAGCCCCGAAGAAATAAAATTTTAAAGGCACAATAAACAAGAAATCAAGGCACAAACTTAAGCCTTGTCCCTTGTACCTTGAGCCTTGTATTTTAATAAAGATTATGGCAAAAGCACAAGCACAACAGGCAGTCAGCGCAAAAGCTGCCGCAAAGAAAAGAGTAGTAAAAGTTGATGCATACGGTGATGCACACATCACAGCCAGTTTCAACAATATCATCATCAGCCTGACCAACAAGAATGGCCAGTTAGTATCCTGGAGCAGTGCTGGTAAAATGGGTTTCAAGGGTTCCAAGAAAAATACTCCCTATGCGGCGCAAATGGCAGCATCTGATGCAGCCAAAGCGGCTTTTGATGCCGGATTGAAAAGAGTGGATGTATTTGTTAAAGGGCCGGGTGCCGGTCGTGAAAGCTCCATCAGGGCTTTATCACAATCGGGAATTGAGATCGTAATGATCAAGGACGTAACACCCTTGCCGCATAATGGTTGCCGTCCGCCAAAGAAAAGAAGAGTTTAAGGAATGCATTGGGAAAAGGAGAATTGGAAATTGGGAAATTTCTTCCCAGCTCAAAACTCCACCATTGTTTCAGAAAGTATTAATATCGTAGTGACTTTTGTACTTTCAGTTCAATTTCAAAATTTCTCTCCCGATATTTATCGGGACCAAAATACATATTGAGCCAAATTGGTTTCATTTAAACAAAGGGTGCCCGATTCATTTTTTACGATTTTTTACTGATCGTAGCACCGTTTCAAAAAAAATCGAAATGAATAAAAACTATGGCAAGATACAATGGTCCAAAGACCAAGATTTCCCGCATTTTTGGCGAGCCTATTTTAGGCAATGGCAAATGGTTGGGTAAAAACAGCAACCCGCCCGGCATGCATGGCGAAAAACGAAAACGTAAAACCCTGGGTGAATATGCACTGCAGCTTCGTGAAAAACAAAAAGCCAAATACACTTACGGGGTTTTGGAAAAACAATTCCGCAAAACATTTGAAGAGGCTGCCCGCCGCAAAGGTGTAACAGGTGAAAATCTGATCAAGTTACTGGAGGCCCGTCTGGACAATGCGGTTTTTCGTATGGGTATTGCTCCCAGCCGTCCTGCGGCCCGGCAATTGGTGAGCCACAAACACATTGAAGTAAATGGTGATGTGGTTAATATTCCATCTTGTCAGCTAAAACCTGGAGATGTAGTTACAATTAAAGAAGGCAGCAAGGCTAAAACTTCACTGACAAGTGTGATTCGTGGAAAGAATCCAAAATTCAACTGGCTTGATTGGAGTGAAACAGATTTGAAAGGAACTTTTATTACTTATCCTGAAAGGGAAAGTGTTCCTGAGAATATCAAGGAACAACTGATTGTCGAGTTGTACAGCAAGTAAGAATAATTGGGAAAAGTTCGATTGGGAAATTTCGAAATTTCTCAATTCCAAAATTTCCCAATACCTGATAAACACTTTTAAAACTTTAAAACATAAATATGGCCATATTAAATTTTCAAAAGCCTGACAAGATCATCCTGCAAAAGGCAAATGACTTCGAAGCTTTGTTTGAGTTTCGACCATTGGAACCCGGCTATGGGGTTACTATCGGTAATGCACTCCGCCGTGTGTTGCTGAATTCACTGGAAGGATATGCTCTGATAGGTGTAAAGATAGAAGGAGTGGAGCATGAGTTTGCTACCATGAAAGGAATCAGCGAAGATGTGGTGGAAATTTTCCTGAACCTCAAACAGGTTCGGTTCAAAAAAATTGTAGAACATGAGGTAGCCAATGAGAAGATAATGCTGTCGTTAAAAAATAAGACCGAATTTACTGCCGGCATGATCGGCGAAGCCACTAATTCTTTTCAGATCATGAATCCAGACCTGATGATCTGCACACTGGATTCATCTGCCCGCATGGATATTGAACTGACCATCGGCAAAGGCCGTGGCTATGTTCCGGCTGAAGATAACAAGCCCAAGGATGCTCCATTGGGTTATATTCCGATTGATGCCATCTTTACACCGATAAAGAATGTGAAATACACCATTGAGAATACCCGTGTGGAACAGCGTACAGATTTCGAGAAGCTGATTATGGAAGTTTCAACTGACGGCACTATTCACCCTGAAGAGGCCGTAAAGCAGGCTTCCAGAATACTAATCCAGCACCTGATGATCATTACTGACGAGAACATCACCTTTGATAATAGGGAAGAAAAGAAGGAAGACCTGGTAGATGAACAAACACTTCAGTTGCGTAAGGTATTGAAGACACCGTTGGAAGATCTGGATCTTTCTGTCCGTGCTTTCAACTGTTTGAAAGCTGCAAAGATCAACTCACTGAGTGAACTGGTACAATATGAACAGGAAGACCTGATGAAGTTCCGCAACTTCGGTCAGAAATCACTGGCTGAAATTGAGCAGGTGCTTACAGAAAGAGGCCTGCATTTTGGAATGGACCTGGCGAAACTCGGAGTTGATATGAGCGAATTTTAAAACTGTAGACAGCCAACAGATGGCAGTAGTCAGTATTTGATAATGTAGATTGTAATTCCTGACACGGTACAATCGAAATATTTTGTAATTATAATTTGTCTCGCCTCAGGCGAGATCAAATTTTCAAATTAAACAGTCATGCGTCACGGAGATAAAATAAAGAATCTAAGCAGGACCAAATCCCACAGGGATGCTTTACTGAGCAACCTGGCCTGCCATTTAATTACACACAAAAAGATCGTAACAACAGTTGCCAAAGCAAAGGCTTTAAGAGTGTATGTAGAGCCATTGATCACCAAGAGCAAAACAAACACTACACACCAGCGTCGTGTTGTATTCAGTTATCTTAAGGATAAAACTGCTATCAGCGAATTGTTCAGTACTGTTGCAGAAAAAATTGCAGGCCGCCCCGGTGGTTATACCCGTATTATTAAACTGGGTACAAGGCCGGGCGATAATGCAGAACAGGCTTTGATAGAACTGGTGGATTTCAACGAGATCTACGGTAAGGGTAAAGGGGAAGACAAAACTGCTGTAAAGAAGACCCGTCGTGCTGGGAGAGTTAAAAAAACTGCTCCCGCAAAAGCTGCTGAAACGGAAACAACAGAACCCACAGTTGAAGAAAAAGAATAATTTGAAATGAATTTTAAATACACAGGCAGAACTATTCATGGTTCTGCTTTTTTGTGCCTGTGAAAAAGTAGTTAGCCCCATTCTTTAATGAATCGTTTTCTTTGCGTAACCAATTTAACGAATGCCAGACACTCAACACCCCGCAATTTTATTGTTGCAAGACGGATTATATGCCAATGGAAAAGCTTTTGGCGACATTGGCACTTCTGCCGGTGAAATATGTTTCAATACCGGCATGACAGGTTACCAGGAAGTGTTTACCGATCCCAGTTATTTTGGCCAGATTCTCATTATGAACAGCGTTCATATCGGTAATTATGGAGTGAAAGATGAAGATGTGGAGTCAGACAATGTGAAAATACGGGGGCTGATAGGCCGCAACCTGGAAGAAACTTATTCAAGAAAACAAGCAAGAGGTTCGCTGGAAGATTATCTCAAAGCCAATAATATTGTTTCGATAGAAGGAGTGGACACAAGGGCACTGGTAACTCATATTCGCACCAAAGGAGCAATGAACTGCATTATTTCTTCAGAAATCACCGATGTTGAGAAACTAAAAACAGAATTGATGAAAGTTCCTGATATGGCCGGACTGGAACTGGCTTCACAGGTTAGTACCAAAGAAGCTTACGAAATGGGAGATAAAAAATCTTCTCTGCGTATTGCCGTAATGGATTATGGAGTAAAGCAACATATTCTGCATTGCATGACTGACCGGGGAGCATATGTAAAAGTATTTCCTGCCAAAACAACTTTAAAAGAGGTAAAACAATTTGATCCTTCCGGTTATTTTCTTTCCAACGGCCCCGGCGATCCTGCAGCGATGGATTATGCAATTACAACTGTGAAAGAGATATTGAAAGAAAACAGACCTCTGTTTGGAATTTGTCTCGGACATCAATTGCTGGCACTGGCCAATGATATTCCCACTTTTAAAATGCACCATGGTCATCGGGGTTTGAATCACCCGGTTAAAAATTTAATGACCGGGGTCTGCGAGATCACTACACAGAACCATGGCTTTGGTATTGACCCTGAAGCAGTGAAAAAAGCAAAACATATTGAAATAACACATGTAAACCTGAATGATCAATCCATCGAGGGTATCCGGATGAAAGACAAACCGGCCTTCTCTGTTCAATACCATCCGGAAAGCACACCCGGACCCCATGACAGCAGGTATTTATTTGATGAATTTATTAGAATGATGAACACGATTTAAAACGAATTACACGAAAGCAGTTCCTTTAATTTGTGGAAATTCGTGTAATTCGTGTATTATATTCGTGTAATGAAGATAGCAATCATCAACGGTCCCAACTTAAATCTTCTTGGCAAAAGAGAAACGGATGTTTACGGCAATATGTCTTTTGAACAATTTTTTGAATTGCTGAAGAAAAAATATCCGGGGGTTGAAATAAATTACTTTCAAAGTAATGTGGAAGGGGAATTGATCAATGAACTACAACGTGTGGGCTTTAGTTATGACGGCATTATTTTTAATCCCGGCGGATACACTCATACTTCGGTAGCTATTGGCGATGCAGTGGCTGCTATTAAAACCCCCGTCATAGAAGTGCATATTTCCAATGTACATGCACGGGAAGATTTCCGCAAACTCTCCCATGTTTCGGGCAAAGCAGTGGGCAGCATTATTGGCTTGGGATTGAAGGGATATGAACTGGCGGTGGAATGGTTTTTGTCAAAATAAAAATGCCGGGAGCAAAACTACCGGCATCAGGGCACTAATCTTTTTCCGGTTCCATTCTATTTTCCTCGTCATCTACATGGGCATTAGGAGCAGGAGTATGTTTTTCTTTTGCCATTATCTTCTTTATCCATTCAGGGTCCTTACGCTGCATTTGTATATTATCCAGTTTGCTAACATACAAACTGCGGCCATGTGTGCCAAGGACAATTTCATTTTCCCTTACCTGTATGGCAATATCGTGAACCGGAACCGATTTGGGCAATCCTCCATTCCACATCATAAAACTATTGCCCTGGTCAAAGCTTACGTACAGGCCACCATCTGTACCAACATATAATATACTGTCACTTTTCGGGTCTTCTCTTACTACATTGATGGGTTCATAGGGCAGATCTTTACCTAATTGTTTCCAGGTGTTTCCATAATCATCACTTATAAATAAATAAGGAGCAAAGTTATCGCTGCGGTAACCGTTCAATGAAGCATATACTCTTGCTTCTTTATGTTGCGAAGCAATAACACGGCTGACCCACAAACCATTTGGAATTGTATTCACAGGAGGTTTTCCCTTTTTGGGAGGAAGGCCGGTCATTACATTCACTTTTGACCATGTATATCCACCATCCTTTGATAACTGAATGTTACCATCATCGGTACCTGCATACAGCATACCAAAATGCAATGGTGATTCACTTAATGTAGTCAATGTTCCATAAGGCACATTACCGGGAACTTTTCCATTGGAGAGATCGCCTGTGATGCCGATCAATGTGTCGCCTTTATTTAAAGAACGGTACAAACGATTCGTCCCGATATAAAAGATATCCTGATTATGCTTGCTTAATAAAATAGGTGTTTGCCAATTGAAACGAAGTGGAGTTTCGCCCAATTCATGCTGCGGGCGAACCGATTTTCTGTCGCCCCTTGTTTTGCGGTTCAATCTTGAGTACACTCCAAACTGCGACCCCGCATAGGTAGTGACATTATCTCTTGTGTCCACCTGCACTTGCATACCATCACCGCCAACGAGAGATTTGTAAGGATAATCACCGGAACTTTGCCAGCCAATGTTTGCCTTGTA
>JAHEZF010000100.1:0-663 GCA_023251215.1 Sphingobacteriales bacterium
CTTTCACATGTAGGCGAACAAACTTTTTACGATGCTCTTGCAACGACTACAAAACCGGTTTTGCTTTCACATAGCTCTGTGTGGAATATTTGTCCCGTTTTCCGGAATGTAAAAGACGAACAGATAAAAGCTGTTGCGAAAAATGGAGGCGTCATTTGTATAAATTTTTATTCAGGCTTCATCAGTAAAGAATACGACCAGCGGTCTGTTTATTTAAATGCTGACAAAAAAAAACTTTTCCAGGATTCTTTATATGCTCTTTCAAAAGATTCAGTGACAATGAAAACAGAATGGCAGAAATTTTATAATGAGGAAATGAACAAGGTTCGCCCCACACTGAACCAATTGGTTGATCATATTGATTACATCGTTAAACTGGTTGGCGATGATTATGTGGGTATCGGTTCGGACTTTGACGGAGTATCTTCTTTACCTGTTGGATTGGAAGATGTAACCACTTATCCCAGGATCACCGAAGAATTAAAGCGAAGAGGATATTCTGATAGATCCGTCAAAAAAATTCTTGGTGGCAATGTGATGCGGGTGATGAAAGCGAACTTTCGTAAGTGACAAGGAACAAGGCACAAGAAACAAGTTGAATTTTTGGCAAATATCCCTTGTACCTTGATCCTTGTATCTTGTGCCTTGTTCCTTTTATCTTAA
>JAHEZF010000100.1:673-6367 GCA_023251215.1 Sphingobacteriales bacterium
CTAACCTCTGAAGGGGAATAAAAAACCTCCCGATAGCCGAAAAGTTTTCTGATTAAAATGTTTCTTCAAAGTCCTCCCCTTCGGGGAGGATTTAGGTGGGGCTTATCTCAAAAACAGCATCTCCCTGTACTTCGGCAAATACCATTCACGGTCATCTACCAGCAGTTCCAGTTTATCTACATGATAACGTATATCATCAAAAAATGCATCCTTTACCTGGCTTTGATAAGCAATGGCTTTTGATCTTGTTTCGCTGATATTGTTGCAAATTTTTCTGGCTTCTATCATTTTCTCTACCAGGTCACTTGTTTTATTAATGTGTTCGGAAATTTGTTCCAGTATCTGTTTTTGATTACTGTAGGATGATTCAGGAAGACCAATCTCTTTTAATCCTTTGATGTTATTGGCCAGCATATTCTGGTACCGGATTGCAGCCGGTAAAATATGGCTGGTAGCTATCTCACCCATGATGCGGCTTTCTATCTGCACTTTTTTAATGTACTTCTCTAATTCAATTTCATGGCGGGCTTCCAGTTCACTGTGAGTATAAATGTCATTACTTTCAAACAATTTCTTTGCTTTACCGGTTACCATCGAATCCAATGCAAGCGGCGTGGTTTTAATATTCGGCAACCCTCTTTTTTCTGCTTCTTTTTCCCATTCCTCGCTGTAGTTGTTACCCTCAAATAAAACTTTTTCGCCGGAAAGAATGTACTCCCTGATCACATGCATGATGGCGATCTCTTTCTTTTCTCCTTTTTCAATCAATGTATCCACATCTTTTTTGAATTGCCTCAGAGTTTCAGCCATAATGGTATTCAGAACCGTCATGGGGTTGGCGCAATTGGCAGATGAACCCACGGCCCTGAACTCAAACTTATTCCCCGTAAAAGCAAAGGGTGAAGTGCGGTTTCTGTCTGTATTATCCAATAATAATTCGGGAATACTTTTGTGAATATCTATCTTCAGCAGGCTTTCATCTGTTTCATCCATTTTTTCCGATACTCTTTCTTTTACATCATTTAATACTTTGCTCAGGTATTGACCAATAAAAACAGAAATGATAGCAGGCGGAGCTTCATTGGCGCCAAGGCGATGATCGTTCTGCGCCGAAGCAATAGAGGCTCTTAGTACATCTGCATAGTCGTGCACTGCTTTAATCGTGTTCACGAAAAAAGTAAGAAACATAAGGTTAGTCTTCGGTGTTTTACCAGGAGCTAACAAATTAATTCCGGTATCCGTTGCCAGGCTCCAGTTATTATGCTTGCCACTGCCATTAATGCCTGCAAATGGTTTTTCATGCAGCAGAACACGAAGATTGTGACGTGTGGCCACTCTCGTCATTACATCCATCAGCAGGGTATTGTGATCTACAGCCAGGTTTACTTCTTCAAAGATGGGTGCACATTCAAATTGTGCAGGAGCTACTTCATTATGCCGTGTTTTTAAGGGGATTCCTAATTTATAGGCTTCTTCTTCATAATCTCTCATGTAAGCATATACTCTTTCCGGAATGGAACCGAAGTAATGGTCTTCTAACTGTTGGTTTTTGGCAGAAGTGTGACCGAATACTGTTCTTCCGCACATTACAAGGTCAGGTCTTGCAATGAATAAACCTTCATCCATTACAAAATATTCCTGTTCCCATCCCAACGTGGCTGTTACCCTGGTGATATTTTTGTCAAAATAATTGCATACATCCACAGCTGCTTTATTCAAAGCTTCCAGTGCTTTTAGCAATGGCGCTTTATAATCCAAAGACTCGCCGGTGTATGAAACAAATATAGTAGGTATGCACAGCGTTTTACCCGGACCCGTATCCATAATGAAAGCCGGGGATGATGGATCCCATGCTGTATAACCTCTTGCTTCAAATGTGGCCCGCAAACCACCGCTGGGAAAAGATGAAGCATCGGGCTCTTGCTGTATCAATGCGTCTCCCTCAAATTGTTCGATAAAAGTACCGTCACTTTTTAAAGTAAAGAACGAATCGTGTTTTTCAGCAGTAGTACCCGTTAACGGCTGAAACCAGTGGGTGAAATGTGTAACACCTTTACTTTCTGCCCATGCTCTTATGCCATTGGCGATCTGGTTGGCCATGGCCCGGTCAATTTTCTGGCCGGCCTTAATAGAAGACATCAGGCTTTTATAGGCTTCATCACTTAAAAACTCCCGGGCAGTTTCATGGGTAAAGGCATTTGTACCAAAGAGACTTGTGATCTTACCTGAACTTTCTGTTTTAGCATGATCTGTAGAAAGATTTTGAATGGCATTAAAACGTAGTGGCATTGGTTATTTTTTCGACAAAGCAAGTATTTTTAATTCAAATACTTTGATTTTTTTATAAATCGGGGTAGTTATGTGGAAAAAATAAGGAAAATGTGTACAGTTAGATAAAAAAGGATAAAGAAGTTCAAGAATTAGTAATATTATTTTTATTTTTAATATTACTTGAAAAAAGCTGGCTCAATTTGGACCAGTTAATTCTTACCATCATTGGAATTATCAGTAAAGGGATAATAATACTACGGTATCTGACTATGGCTCCAAGATTATTTACACTAAATCCAATTGCCATAAGAAGTGAAAAAGAAAAAAAGACACAGAAGTAGATCAGATTCTTCGAATGGAGGTCATCCGTTCTCCATATCAGAAACAGGACAAACAAAAGCAGGAGCATATCTATTTCAATAGCAGCAGCCAATGAAAGTATATGGTGTACATCTTTTGGAAATGGTCTGAGGGTTGATAAATTGATGGCCTGTGGAGTATTTTTTAAGAAACTGAATGCATTTGGTTTTAATTGTTCAATTGGAACACTTGATTTTCCCCGTTGCTTTACAAACTCCTGCTGTTTATTTACAACTGCCTGCGGAAAATCAAATCGCGGATTTATATATCGGGCTGTAAAAAATAAAATTCCAAAGAAAAGATACAATGAACAAAAAATTGCAAGTCCATATTTCGGCCATCGGTTTGCAAGCAGCCATGCCAGCAAGGCTGGTATAATAATTACGATAAGAAAATTGCGGAGAACAAGGATCAGTAAAAGCCCTGTTAAGATGCTAAGCCATCTTTTAATGCTGAAACGTTTTTCTTTTGTGCCAAAGTAAATACCGTAAACAATAAGGCCAAGCCCGGTAAAAATAAGTCCTTCTTTATGAATGCCGCTTGTCCAATACAAAAAAGAAGGAATCAGAAAAATAGCTATCAGTATTACCATTTTTTTTCTTGGAAAAACATCTGCCATTACCCGGTAAACAGCAATGGGTCCAAATAAAGTGATAAAAGAATAAAATATTACGTTGACATAGTAATATCCAAAACTGAAAATATCAAAAACAGAAAGAATTTTTACCAATACATTTCCTTTCAGATCGTTCCAGTATGAATCGGAATTGGCAAAAAATTTATATATACCACTTTCATAAGGATTCCTGAAGAGATTTGTGAAATATTCATGTGGATTATTATAAAGTAACCGGTATTCAGCAATGCCATTGGTATGAAAACTCCAGGTGTCCACCATTTGGGCAAGGTTGCCATAATACAATCCGATCCAGCCATAAAAAATCCCTGCCATTACTTTAAGAAGAAAAACAATGATGAGTTGGGGTTGACTTAAACCCGAACGGGTAAAGAATTTTACTTTGGTGATGATCCAGGCAAATAATACGAGCCAGGCAACAAATAGCAGGTACTCCAAGCAACAATTGTTTTGTATGTGCAAAATAGAATTATTAAACTGTACTGAAAAGCTTTGTCTTGCTTTTTTGGAGTATTAATCTGATAGTAATTAATTTCCGGATAAAAGTTGACAAGTTGTATCACAGCACTGAAGCACAACCTGTAAATTTGTAATTCAATTATTATTGCGTTCATGGAAGTAACAGTAAAAACAGCCGAACAGCTTCGGCTTACGGCTGAAGAATTTGAACTCATCAGGCAAAAATTGGGGCGAACTCCCAACTTCAATGAACTCTGTGCTTTTTCCGGAATGTGGAGTGAACATTGCAGTTATAAAAATTCAATCAGGTGGTTAAAAACCTTGCCCAGGGAAGGCGGAAGAATGCTGGTAAAAGCCGGGGAAGAGAATGCGGGATTAATGGATATTGGCGATGGCCTGAGTGTTGTTTTTAAAATTGAATCACATAATCATCCTTCGGCCATTGAACCATTTCAAGGGGCTGCTACCGGAGTAGGAGGAATACACCGCGATATTTTTACAATGGGTGCAAGGCCAATTGCATCATTGAACTCACTAAGGTTTGGCAACCTGGAAGAGGATAAAACACAACACTTGCTGGCCGGTGTGGTGCATGGCATTGGCCATTATGGTAATTGTTTTGGCGTACCAACTGTGGGAGGAGAAATTTATTTTGACAAATGTTATCATACCAATCCGTTGGTAAATGCCATGAGTGTTGGTATTGTAAAAGCTGGTAAAATAGTTTCGGCAACAGCTAAAGGATCGGGCAATCCTGTAATGTTTGTTGGCAGCGCAACGGGTAAGGACGGAATTGGCGGCGCTTCTTTTGCTTCGGCCGATATTACTGCTGATAGTGCAGAAGATTTACCAGCCGTACAGGTTGGTGATCCTTTCCAGGAAAAAAAATTATTGGAGGCATGTCTTGAAGTTATTCAAACCGGCGCTGTGGTTGGTATGCAGGATATGGGTGCTGCCGGAATTATTTGTTCTACATCAGAAATGAGTGCAAAAGGAGAAGTAGGTATGCGGATTGACCTGGATAAAGTTCCTACCCGGCAAAACAATCCTGCTGCAGGCGGAACAGGTATGAAAGCATGGGAACTGCTATTAAGTGAAAGCCAGGAAAGAATGTTATTAGTTGCAGAAAAAGGAAGGGAGGAAGAAATAATAAATATTTTTAAAAAGTGGGATATGCCTTGTTCGGTTATTGGCGAAGTAACCAACGATGGCATCCTTCGTTTTTATTTACACGGAGCACTGGAAGCTGAATTACCAGCACATGAATTAGTGTTGGGTGGTGGTGCCCCACAATATGATAGAGAATACAGGGAGCCGAAATATTTTGAAGAGATCAGAAAGTTTAATGCTGACTCAATCCCTGTTCCAGCAGATCTGAAAGAAATTGCTGAAAAAATTATTCAACTTCCTTCCATTGCGTCCAAGCGATGGATATATACACAATATGACAGCATGGTGGGAACAGTAAACTCATCTACCAACACTCCAACTGATGCTGCTTTGGTTGCTGTTAAAGAATCAAAAAAAGGATTGGCGGTTACTACTGATTGCAACAGCCGTTATGTTTTTTCTGACCCGTATAAGGGAACGATGATAGCTGTAAGTGAGGCTGCAAGAAATATTGTATGCAGCGGTGGCCTGCCATTAGGAGTAACCAACTGCTTGAATTTCGGTAATCCCTACGACCCGGAAGTATATTACCAGTTTGTATTTGCAATTAAAGGAATGGGTGAGGCATGCCGGAAATTTGATACACCGGTTACAGGCGGCAATGTGAGTTTCTATAACCAGAACCCTGATGGACCTGTTTATCCAACTCCAACAATTGGTATGGTTGGTTTACTGGAAGACATTAATAAAAAGATGACCCTGGATTTTAAAGAAGAAGGTGATGTCATCTATTTGCTGGGTGTGACGAATAGTGATATCAATTGTTCCGAATATCTCAATAAAGCTTGTGGTATTGA
>JAHEZF010000101.1 GCA_023251215.1 Sphingobacteriales bacterium
AGTTGCCGGACAGCATCCGATTGTCTTTGTCTTCTTTCTTTACGGGATGGCAGGGGAAAGCCAATGATTGATCGGATAGATGCACGGGCCGCTGAATCAAAAACGGGGTTATACACTGGAATAATGGATGATCCGGGCTGGCCGCTGCTGTCAATATAGTCAAGTGCATATTTTTCTGACAGGCCGAATATAGACGTATATAATGTTCCAAAATTTCCCCGGTTACTTAGTGTCTGGAATTTATGGGTACGATTATATCCATCTGTTGAAATATAGTCAAACAAAGTATCAGTAATTTGTTCCACCGGTTCGCCATTTATTTTTTTTATTACCATTCCTCTTTTAAAGATCGTGTCTCTTCTGATCAAATTGGCGGTAACGACAACCATTTCGGTTCCCGGATTTTTTTCTTCCCACATTTTCATGCTTAAGGGAAATATTTTTGAAAGAACCGTATCCTGGTATTTTGAAAAAGATTTTGAGGAACGAACTGTTGTGTGTCCACAGTTGATTTTTGAAGCAATAGTAGTCAGCAATTTTCTGAATAGGGGTTCTGTCATGGAGTCTCTTAACTGTGCTGCGCCAATATTGAAACAGGAATCCATGCTGTTCTTGCTGCTGTACCAGTACAGGCCGGGGTGCGATTCTTCCAGAATATTCCGGAAAAGCGAATAATCTTTCTGCACCTGTTGCAGAGAATATTTTTTATCAGGAGAAAACGAAGATCTGTTGATGCCACAACCGGAAAAGATCAAGGTCGCAATAAAAAAGAATAACAGTGTCTTCATTTTCGGATAACAAATTATTACAAGATAATAAACCTTTTCAAATGTTCCGGTATATGTACAAACTCACTCTCATTAAATATCTCTGTTGTTGCCGGGATTGGGGCTGAAATGATTCCACCCCTGTGCAGTAATTCATATTTACTACCGCCTTTGGTAATAATGTTGGCGCCAAGTTCTGCTTCCGTCATATATCCTATCAAACTAACCTCTTCATTTAATACCAGCGTATCGTAATCTGATTGAGAAACGGTAAATAATAATTCATAATCTTCTCCGCCGCTTAGTGCACAGGCAGTAGGATCTATTTCAAATTTGTAAGCGGCTTGTTTCATCTGATCGGCCACCGGAATTTTTTCTTCGTATAATACACAGCCCAGGTTGCTTTGCCTGCAGATATGCAAAATTTCTGAGCTAAGCCCATCACTGATGTCCATCATGGCAGTAGGAACAATGTTTGAATTTGCGAAGAATTCTATAATATCTTTTCTTGCTTCGGGTTTCAGCAATCGTCCGATCACATAGGATTCTCCTTCCAGGTCGGGTTGCACCCCCGGGCTTTCCATAAATATTTTTTTCTCCCGTTCCAGAAACAGGAGCCCCACGTAAGCAGCGCCAAGGTCGCCACTTACACAAAGCAAATCGCCTTTTTGGGCCGTACTTCTTTTTACATATTTGTCAGGAGCCACTTCGCCAATAGCAGTAACAGAAACAATAAACCCCTTTTGCGAAGCAGCAGTATCGCCACCAACAAGATCAACGCCATATTTTTCGCAAGCGGCATATACCCCTTCATAAAATTCATCCAGTGCTTCCAGGCTAAAACGGTTGCTGATTCCAATGCTAAGTATGATCTGGGTTGGCATTGCATTCATGGCAAACACGTCGCTGATGTTTACCACTACGCTTTTATAACCTAAATGTTTTAGCGGAGTGTACATGAGGTCAAAATGTACTCCCTCGAGTAATAGATCAGTGGTAATGACCGTTTGTTTTCCAAAATGATCAATTACGGCCGCATCATCGCCAACTGCAACAACAGAAGATGCGTTTTGCAGTTCAATATTTTTTGTCAGGTGTTCTATCAGGCCAAATTCACCAAGAGTTGATATTTCCGTTCGCTTTTCCATGTTTATAATTCTTTTTCATTACGGATTACCGCCAGCATTTCATCGTGAATTTTTCCATTAGTTGCCAACACCCGGTGCTGGTAAGGAGAAAACTTTTTCCCTTCAAAATCCGTTACTCTTCCACCGGCTTCTTCCACGATTAAATACCCCGCAGCGCTGTCCCAGGCCTCAAGTTTATGTTCATAAAAACCGTCAAATCTTCCGGCGGCCACCCAACAAAAATCAATAGCCGCTGAACCCAGGCGGCGTACCGGAATGCCTTTGCGGATAAACCGTTCGAAAATTTCAAGGGGACCATTTTGTAAATTAATATAGGTATAGGGGAAACCCGTTACCAGGCAGGCGTTGACAGTTTTTGTTTGTTTGCTTACATGAATTGGTTTTTCATTTAGTGTGGCGCCGCCCCCTTTTTCAGCAAAAAACAGTTCATTAAGGTGTGGGTTATATACAGCAGCCATTATTATTTCACCATTATGCTCAATGCCAATTGAAACACAATTGAGCGGAATGCCATGGGCAAAATTTACCGTTCCATCAATCGGATCAATGAGCCATTTATAATTGGAATCCTGAATAAGTTCACCCGCTTCTTCGCTTAAAATATGATGGCCGGGAAATTTTTTTTTAATAACCGATAGAATTGCTTTTTCTGAAGCATGATCAGCCTCCGTCACCAGATTATTGACACCCTCTTTGTTGCTGATGGCAAAATCAGTATTGAAAAAACGGAGAATTTCGGCAGCGCCGGCCTTTACAGCTTCTATCAACGTGGGCTTAAGCATAAACAAAGATAAACCCGGATTTGAGATTGCAGATTTAACCTGCCCGACTGGCAAAAAAATAATTTGTTGTGGTCAGGCGGGGAATTTAGATTTGATGCAACGTTTCTTATGTACCTGTCTGTAATAATAGTTAATTATAACGTCAAACATTTCCTGGAACAATGTCTTTGTTCGGTGCAAAAAGCCATAGAAGGACTGCAGGCAGAAGTGATAGTTGTTGATAATTCTTCGGCGGATAAAAGTGCAAAATTTCCCGAACCCCAATTTGGGGAAGTACAATTTTGGGTCAACAATGAAAATCTTGGTTTTGCAAAGGCATGCAACCAGGGGCTGAAACTGGCAAAAGGGAAATATATTCTTTTCATTAATCCCGATACTATTGTTCCGGAAGATTGTTTTCTGAAATGCATTTCTTTTCTGGAGTCACATCCCGAAGCCGGAGCGCTGGGAATAAAAATGCTCGATGGCCGGGGAAAATTTCTGAAAGAATCCAAGCGATCTTTTCCTTCGCCGGCAACTTCGATATATAAACTTTTTGGATTATCAATGATTTTTCCAAGATCAAAAAGTTTTTCAAAATACCACCTGGGTCACCTTGATGAAAATGAAAATCATGAAGTGGATGTGCTGGCCGGCGCATTTATGATGGTTAAAAAGGAGGTGCTTGATAAGGTAGGAAGCTTTGATGAAATATTTTTTATGTATGGTGAAGATGTAGATTTAAGCTATAGGATACAGAAGGCGGGGTATAAGAATTTTTATTTTTCCGGAAGCGCTATTATTCATTTCAAGGGGGAAAGCACCCGGAAAGGCAGCCTGAATTATGTGCGGATGTTTTATAATGCCATGAGCATTTTTGTCCGTAAACATTATGGCGGCAGTAAGGCGGGCATCTTTAATTTATTGATTCATGTGGCTATCTGGATAAGGGCAGCAATGACCGCCACAGGCAATTTTATCCGGAGGATAGGCCTCCCATTAATTGATGCGGGCCTGATTCTCCTTTCTTTCTGGATAATAAAAAATGTCTGGAACACCTATGTAAAACCGGAAATTTTTTATGAAAACAAGCTGTTATGGATAGCATTTCCCGCCTTTACCATTGTTTATCTTATCACCGCCTATTATGCTGGCCTGTATGATCGCTGGTACAAACGGGTTGAATTGGTCCGTTCAACATTAATTGCCACCATTGTTTTACTGGCAGGGTATGCCTTATTGCCGGAGCAATATCGCTTTTCAAGAGCAATCATTTTGTTTGGCGCCATGCTGGCCTTTATTCTTATAAGCATACTAAGGGTGACGCTTATTCAAAGTAAAGTATTGAACAGCGGGAAAGAAAAAAAAGAGAATGCCAATACATTGATAGCAGCATCGACGGCTGAGTATGAAAAAATCATGCAGCTGATGCGGGATGCCGGATTACAGGAAAGAATACTTGGCAGGGTGGCAACGGAGGAGAATGATTCAACAGGGATTGGATACTGGCAAAACATGAAAATGCTTTCGCTGTCAGTTCCTTTCCGGGAAATAATTTTTTGTGAAGGCAAACTATCATTCAAAGATATTATTACTGCTATTCAACAATTACCACGTCATACACGGATAAAATTTCATGCAGCAAACAGCAATAGCATTGTTGGCAGCGACTCAAAGGACAGCTCAGGCGAAGCGGTTTCAAAAGAAAACGGCTTTAAATTAAGCGATCCCCACTACCTTCGGCTTAAAAGGCTGATAGACATTTCAGTTTCCCTTTTCGCAATTATCACATTTCCATTTCAGCTTTTCATTATTAAAAAACCCGGTACATTTTTTTTAAACTGCATTGCGGTATTGTTGGCACAAAAAACATGGGTTGGTTATACAATCGGGAGCGGGAACCTTCCTGAATTGCGAAAAGCCGTAATAACATGCAACGGGGTACCTGTTTTTATAAAACAATCAATACCATTAGAAAGTTTGCAAATGATGGATGAATGGTATGCCCGGGATTACGAACCCGCAAATGATCTGCGGATAATTTGGAAAACATACAAAAGATTGGGCGGATAATGTAAGCAGCTCATCTATTATATAAGCAGAAGGTTCAACCATAACATTGTGTAACTTTAACTTCCACTGATTAGTTAATGCATGGCGACATTTATTGATATTAAAATACCACGGGCCATTGCCACCGCTCTCCGCATTCCGCTTAATGATCCACACCGGCAGCAAATCCGGGTATTGAAAAGATTACTGAAGAAAGCAAGATTTACTGAATTTGGCCAGCATTACCGGTTTGATGACATATTATTGAATCCTGATCCGGCAAAAAAGTTTGGGGAATTGGTACCCGTACATGAGTATAATAAAATATATAATGAATGGTGGAAAAAAACACTTGAGGGGGTGCCAGACGTTACATGGCCGGGGAAAATAAAATATTATGCCCTAAGCTCGGGCACATCCGAAGCAGCGAGTAAATACATTCCTATGACAAGAGATATGCTGCGGAGCAATACCATTAATTATGTAAGACAATTATTCAGCCTATTGAATTATGAAGACGTGAACCGCAAAGCCATGACAAAAGGATTCCTGATGCTGGGCGGGGCCACAGATCTGAAAAAGGGCAAAGCCGGATGGTACGCAGGCGATCTTAGCGGAATACTTGCCAAAAAAAGACCATTCTGGTTTCAGACATTTTATAAACCCGGCGGACGGATTGCGGCTATTGCCGACTGGAACCATAAACTGAATGAAATTGTTGAACATGCCGGGGGCTGGGACATTGGATACATCGTTGGCGTACCGGCCTGGTGCCAGATGTGCATGGAAATGGTAATTGATCATTACAAATTAAAAAACATTCACGAAATATGGCCCAACCTCGGATTCTTTGTTCACGGCGGCGTGGCTTTTGAACCGTATAAGAAAGGATTTGAAAAATTATTGGGCAAACCAATTGTTTATA
Source organism: Sphingobacteriales bacterium (assembly GCA_023251215.1). Taxonomy (GTDB): domain Bacteria; phylum Bacteroidota; class Bacteroidia; order Chitinophagales; family Chitinophagaceae; genus JAHEZF01. Next base: position 5,654 of record JAHEZF010000101.1, read on the forward strand.
TTGAAAACTATTTATCCAGCGAGGGTTTTATTGGTTATAGAACCAGGGAACATGCCAAAGGCATGCAACTTATTTTAAACAACAACATTTTTTTTGAATTTGCCCTTTTTGATGACAGGAATTTTGACAGCGAAGGAAAGATTGCAGATAACCCTGAAACAAAAATGATCCACGAAGTGGAAGAAGGAAAAGAATATGCCCTGCTGATGAGCACCAATGCAGGCGCATGGCGGTACTTGATCGGAGATACTATAAAGTTTGTCAACCTGGAAAGAAGTGAAGTGGTGATCACCGGGAGAACCCAACATTTTTTAAGCCTGACGGGTGAGCACCTGAGTGTGGAGAACATGAACAGGGCGGTAGAAATGGTAAGCGAAGAATTTAATATAAGCATTCCTGAATATACGGTAGTGGGATTTCCTTATGAAACCTTGTTTGCACATAAATGGTATATAGCTACCAATGATACGGTGGATTCTGGAAAACTCTGCAAAAGAATTGATGAAAATATCCGCCTGCTGAATGACGATTATGCAACCGAAAGAGACAGCGCTTTAAAAAAAGTTTTTCTGGAAGTATTGCCCGAAGAAAAATTCATG
>JAHEZF010000102.1 GCA_023251215.1 Sphingobacteriales bacterium
TGCCACAGGCCTATCACTGGGCCGGCCAACTTTATGTACTTCCCAGGTGCAAGGTCCGCAAAATTGAAAAATTTACATCCGGCGAGGCCATGAAATATGCGGTGACAGGCGGCGTGGTAGACCTGGAAACAGAAAAAAAAGAAACGGAACCTAACACACAACAACCATCCTGAGTTTTCAAATTGAAAAAATTATTTACGCTATCGCTTCTTCTGTTACTTTGCAAGCAATGCTTTTGCTGGGGGTTTTATGCCCATAAAAAAATTAATTATTACGCAGTATTCTTATTGCCCCCCGAAATGATGGTATTGTACAAATCCAATATTGATTTTATTACCGAACATGCCGTTGACCCCGATAAAAGAAGATATGCCGTGACGGAAGAAGGGCCAAGACATTATATAGATATTGATCATTATGGAAAATATCCGTATGATTCTTTACCAAGAAGATGGAATGATGCCGTAGCAAAATATTCTGAAGACAGTTTGAATGCTTATGGCATTGTGCCCTGGTGGATACAAACGATGTTGCACAAATTAACGGATGCGTTCAAAGAAAAGAACCAGGCAAAAATTTTAAAATATTCAGCCGAGATCGGTCATTATATTGCTGACTCCCACGTACCGCTGCATACCAACAGCAATCACAATGGCCAGCTCACTGATCAAAAAGGCATTCATGGTTTTTGGGAAAGTCGCATTCCCGAATTACTGGCTGCAAAAGACCCGATAACTATCGGGTGGGATTTTTTTATCGGCAAAGCCGAATACATTAAAAACCCGGCTGACTTTATCTGGAAAAGAGTGTTGGAAAGTGGTGCGGCGGCTGATACAGTGTTGAAATATGAGAAAGAATTGACACAACAATTTCCTTCAGATCAAAAATTTTCTTTTGAAGACCGTAATGGTCTAACTATCCGGCAATATTCCTCTGCTTTTTCAAAAGCGTATGATGCGAAACTGAAAGGAATGGTAGAAAGACGAATGCGTCAATCTGTTTTTGCAGTGGCCTCTTTCTGGTACACGGCATGGGTAAATGCCGGACAGCCGGATTTAAAAGATCTTTCCAGTAAAGAATTTTCTGCTGAAGACCTGAAAGAATTTGAAAGCCTGAATAATTACTGGAAGAATGCTGTTATTAAAGGCAGGGAACATGAGTAACTTCTGCTTTTTTAATCATTGATAATGTATCTTTGTTTTCAATTTTTTATTTATTAATCATTTTTATTATGAAAAAAGCGGCCATCCTTATGTCTTTTTTTTTATTGAGTATTTGTGTTTCAGCACAAACCATCTTGCTTCCTTTTGGATCAACATGGAAATATAAAGACAATGGCAGCGATCAGGGAACTGCCTGGCGGGGAACGGGTTTTAATGACGGAAACTGGGCAAGTGGCCCTGCACAATTAGGATATGGAGATGGCGATGAGGCAACTGTAGTGAGTTATGGCAATAATCCCAATAAAAAATACATTACTACTTATTTCAGGCAGACAATTTCCATTACTAATCCATCGCAATACACCAGTTTTACACTAAGTGTAAAAAGAGATGATGGCGCCATCGTTTATATCAATGGGGCAGAAGTATTTCGTACCAATATGCCCGCCGGTACAGTAAATTATAAAACAAAGGCTTCGGGTGATGCGGCAGATGATGGCAATATTCCGCAAAATCAAACAGTAGCTGCCGGATCCCTGCTAAGCGGCAATAATGTTATTGCTGTTGAAATCCACCAATCAGCGCAAAATAGCTCCGATATTTCTTTTGATCTTCAGCTTGCCGGCAACAGCAGCCAGCCAACGGCTACTCTTACCCGGGGGCCATATCTTAACATGGGTAATCAATCAGCCCTAACGTTGCGATGGAGAACCGACGTAGCTACAGATTCGAAAATCGAAGCAGGGACAGTGTATGGAACCTATACATTACCGGCACTCAATTCAACTTCTACTACAGAACATGAAGTCAGGATAACCGGGCTTTCAGCAAACACAAAATATTTCTATCGCTTTGGAAGCTCATCGCAAGTATTACAGAATGGAACAAATAATTATTTTACTACCTCTCCCAATGCGGCAACTACAGGAAAAATACGAATTGCCGCTTTTGGTGATTGTGGAAGAAATGATAACGGGTATCAGTCCGGTACTTTAAGCGCTTATCAAAGTTATACCGGAACCAACCCTGCCGAAGTATTGTTACTGCTGGGCGACAATGCCTATAATGCCGGGCTGGACTCAGAATACCAAAGCAATTATTTCAATGTGTATAGCAGTAACATTTTAAAGAATCATCAGCTTTTTCCGGCGCCGGGAAATCATGATTATGCTAATAATACTTCCCGCCAGGCTGATCATAATATTCCTTACTATTCCATCTTTACTAATCCCATAGCAGCAGAGTGTGGTGGTGTTGCATCAGGAACAGAAGCATATTATTCATGGGATTGGGGTAACATTCATTTCCTTTCGCTGGACTCTTACGGCAAGGAGAATGGAGGAACTACCCGCCTGTATGATACTACCGGGGCCCAGGTAGTATGGGTAAAACAGGATCTTGCAGCTAATACAAGACCCTGGGTTGTTTGTTATTGGCACCATCCTCCATTTACTATGGGCAGTCATAATTCAGATACGGAATCAGAGCTTATCAACATTCGTCAGAATTTCATTCGTATCCTGGAGCGTTTAGGAGTTGATCTTATCCTTTGCGGGCACAGCCATGATTACGAACGATCCTATTTATTGAATGGTTATTACAGCAATGAGGCATCTTTTAATATAGCAACACATACTTTAAGCAGTTCATCCGGCAAATATGATGGTACGTCTAACTCCTGTATTTATGCTCTGAACAATGGCGCTAATCATGGTACAGTATATGTTGTGACCGGCTCTGCGGGTGCAGATGGAGGTATTCAGTCCGGGTATCCGCATAATGCATTACCCTTTGCTATAGATGACGGGGGTATGCTTTATTTTGAAGTCGAAGACAATCGTCTTGACGCAAAATTCATCCGCAGAACAGGGATTGTTTCTGACCAGTTCACTATAATGAAAAATGTAAATAAGACAACATTGATCAATATTGTTCCCGGAACCCCCACAACCCTTACTGCTTCATGGATTGGCAGCTATAGCTGGTCAACCAGTGAAAACACAAGAAGCATTACTGTAGCTCCTTTAGTAAATACCAGTTATTCTGTTGCAGACAATCTAAATTGTTTAAATGATATTTTTAATATTACTATTACTGGTACTTCAAGGCCAATAACAAACTTATCAGAAACAGAGTGGCCACTTAACTGGCATGTAATTCCGAATCCGGTTCACAGGGGGCAAATTGTACTGCTGCATACAAACCTTCCCGGCGTTTCTGAAGCCGCCATAATTGACTTTCATGGAAGAGTGGTTCGAACCATCAGGTTTTCCGGCAATCTTCCAATTGATACCAAAAACTTAGGAGCCGGAATTTATTTTATACGAATTAATGATAAGGGTAGATCAAAACAGCAAAAATTTATTGTTATAGATTAAATCCGAGAACAGTTTGTAAAAGAGACTATTCGCAAAACCCCGATAGCCTCTTTTATTGTCGCTATTGGCTTCACAATTTGTTACTTTGCAGCTTCAATGAAGAAGACGAAACGGTCATGATACACAATTTTAATGCAGGTCCTTCCATTTTACCCAAAGAAGTATTTGATGAAGCCAGCCGTGCTACCTTGAATTTTAATAACACGGGATTATCCATACTGGAAATCGGTCATCGTACACCCTTATTTAAGTCAGTGATGGATGAAGCAATTGGTCTTACCAGGGAATTAATGAATTTAGACAGCAACCATGAAGTATTGTTCCTGCACGGTGGCGCTTCCACCCAGTTTATGCAGGCGCCTATGAATTTGTTGAATGAAAATGATGTAGCCGCCTATACCGATACCGGTGTATGGGCCACTAAAGCTATCAAAGAAGCAAAATTATTTGGACATGTTGAAATTGTTTGCAATTCTAAAGAGGCTGATTACAGTTTTCTGCCCAAAGAATTTGAAGTACCGCCATCAGCAAAATACCTGCACATCACTTCCAACAATACGATTCATGGTTCACAGTGGCCGGATCTGTCACTCTTCAATAAATACGGAGTGCCGCTGGTAGCTGATATGAGCAGCGATATACTTAGCCGGCAAATTGATTTCAATAAATTCGATCTCATCTATGCAGGGGCACAAAAGAATGTTGGCGCCGCAGGGGTTAACCTGGTGGTGATAAATAAAAATATTTTAGGAAAAATAAACCGCAGCATTCCCACCATGATGGATTACCGGAATCATATTGAAGCCGGTTCCATGCTGAATACACCGCCGGTATTTGCTGTTTATGTTTGTATGCTTACGTTGCGCTGGCTTAAAAATAAAGGCGGAGTAGCCGGAATAGAAAAGATAAATAATGCCAAAGCAAAATTATTTTATGATACACTTGACAGCCTGCCCTTTTTCAAAGGCAGAATCGCAAAAGCAGACCGTAGTAAAATGAATGCAACGTTTACAATAGAAGATGCTGTACTGGAAAAAGAATTTCTGGAACTGTGCAACAGCGAAGGAATGATCGGGGTAAAAGGACACAGGACTGTCGGGGGGTTCAGAGGTTCTATGTATAATGCTTTGCCTTGGGAAAGTGTGAAAGCATTAACGGATCTTATGAAAGAATTTGCAAGTAAAAAAGGATAAGTAAATGGCCATTATCAAACCATTCAAAGCATTAAGACCTCAGGTTGAACAGGCACGGCAAGTGGCATCAAGACCTTATGATGTTTTGAATAGCGAAGAAGCAAGAGAGGAAGCAAAAGACAATCCCAATTCTTTTTTGCATGTCACCAAATCAGAAATTGATTTGCCTGCTGATATTGATATTCACGATCAGGAAGTTTATGAAAAGGCAAAAGAAAATTTTTTGCAACTTGTTAATGATGGCATATTGTTTAAAGAAGAAAAACCCTGCTATTACATTTACCAGTTAAAAATGCCTGCCCTCCAACCGGGAGGAAATAGCCGTTCACAAACAGGATTGGTCTGTGTATCATCCGTTGATGATTATTTTAACGACATCATCAAAAAACATGAACTCACAAGGCCTGAAAAAGAAAAAGACCGGATAGATCATATGCGGACCACAGAAGCACAAACAGGGAATGTATTTTTAACTTACCGGGATGTGATGGAAATAAATGCATTGATCAATGGATGGAAAGCGACTCAGAAACCCATATATGATTTTACAGCCAATGATGGCATACAACATACTATCTGGATCATTGACCGTGAGATTGTCATCAATTCGATCACACAACTGTTTGCAACAAAAGTCCCTTTTACTTACATCGCAGACGGGCATCATCGGGCCGCTTCTGCTGCCAAAGTGAGCAAAGAAATGACTGATGGCGATGAAGCAAAATATTTTCTAACCACTATCTTTCCTGCAAACCAGCTGGCCATCCTGGATTATAACCGGGTGGTAAAAGACCTTAGGGGGTTAGATGAAGAAGATTTTATAAGCGCCTTGCAGGAGGATTTTACAATTACACAAAGCGCTGAACCGGTAAGACCAGCCCAATTGCATGAATTTGGGATGTACTTAGATAAGCAATGGTACATTCTTAACTCCCGTAAAGGGACTTATAGCAACGATCCGATTGGAGTGCTGGATGTAACTATTCTATCCAATAATATCCTTAATAAACTGCTTGGGATTAAAGACCAGCGAACGGATAAAAAAATTGATTTTGTCGGTGGCATTCGCGGCCTTGGCGAATTGGAAAAAAGGGTGAACAGCGGCGAGATGCAAATAGCGTTCAGCTTATACCCGGTTACAATCGAACAACTCTTTGATATTGCCAACAGTGGTAATGTGATGCCACCCAAGAGCACATGGTTTGAACCTAAATTGAGAGATGGGCTGCTTACTCATCTGATATAATGAAGCCCTGAAATATTTGTTATTTTTGCAAATAAGACGTTTTTAGCAGCGTCTTTTTTAATTCAATTTGTAATATGAAAAAAATTGTGTTCTCTTTTTTCGCTTCGCTTTTAATGCTGGTTGCATGGACACAACCTGAAGATTCAAAGACCCTGCATGAAACAGCAAAGACATTCATGCGATCCGGCGATTTTGACAATGCCATCATTGTGCTTGTCCGTGCTCTCCGGCA
>JAHEZF010000103.1:0-1249 GCA_023251215.1 Sphingobacteriales bacterium
AAATAGCGCAATATTTCTACATCAGGAAACCGGATCCCGATCAGCCCAAAACAAAATGGATCGGTTATATGCACTGGATCAACCGGATTTGTTTTTTCATGTTCATCCTGTGCCTGATCATTCTTGCCTTCAAACTCCTTTTGAAATAAGAAACTGGAAAATGGACTGTGCTGCTTTAGCTGAAGCATTGCCGCCTTCACTTAATAATCGCTTCAGGTCAGCATAATCTTTTTTGATCGTAGCGATTCGTGTATCATTCGTTAATAATTCGTGTAATTCGTGCTGAAGATTTTCAGCGGTAAGAGCTTGTTGAATTAATTCTTTCACTACAGGTTTATCCATGATAAGATTGACCAATGCGATATATTTAACTTTTACCAGCCGTTTACCGATCTGGTAGGAAAGAAAAGAACCTTTATAGCAAACTGCTTCCGGTACGCCGAATAATGCTGTTTCCAAAGTAGCCGTACCTGAAGTAACCAATGCAGCTTTTGCTTGTAATAACAATTCATAAGTTTTATTATTTACCAGGCTTACATTGGAATATGGCTGCGTAAATGCTTTATAGAATTCATCAGCAACTGACGGTGCTTGTGCAATAATGAATTGATAGCCGGGAAAACTCTTGCTGACTTCCAGCATCACCGGGAGCTTTTTTTCAATTTCCTGCTTTCGGCTTCCGGGTAACAATGCAACAATCGGTTTATCGGACAGTTTCTGACCTCCGACCTCTGACTTCTTTCTCTCAATCACTTCCACCAGCGGATGCCCCACATATTCTACTTCCCAATTCCATTTGTTTTTGAAATATTTTTTTTCGAAAGGAAGAATAACAAGCATTTTATCAATGCATTGCTTCATCGCTTTCACCCGGTTCTCCTTCCATGCCCATACCTGCGGGGAAATGTAGTAAATAACTTTTAGTCCCTGTTGCTTTGCCCATTTGGCAATGCGGAGATTGAAACCGGGATAATCAATCAATATAATTGTGTCGGGTTTGAATTGAAGGATATCTTGTTTACAGAATTTCAGGTTGCGGAAAATGCTGCGGAGATTCATCAGCACTTCAGAAAACCCCATGAAGGCAAGATCACGGAAATGCTTTACCAGGTCACCGCCGGCTTCCCGCATTTTATCACCACCCCAGCAACGGATCATGGCAGAAGAATCAAGCTTCTTCAGTTCATTGATGAGATTGCTGCCATGAAGATCACCCGATGCTTCTCCGGCAATGATATAGTACTTCATA
>JAHEZF010000103.1:1349-6204 GCA_023251215.1 Sphingobacteriales bacterium
ACTAATTCAAAATCTTTAATATCAAAATGCCAATTCCGTAAATGAGAGTGACAAGAAATATCCCTTTGGCAGTATTGTCGCGATGCGTATTAATGTAGATGGTAAATAAAATCACATTAGCCAGCAATGATAATGCACCAATGGATGTAATAAGCTTATTGGAATTAATAAAGAGGTCAAGAAATTCTAAAAATCGGAGACCTCTGAATTCCGTTTTAATCAAATAAACAGCAACAAGGCCGATAACAGGGCCGAATAAGCCGAGCAGAAGTCCCAGTTTCAGATTATCTCTTTTAAAGATCATGACCGCCATAATTTTTCGAGTTTACTTTTTAATACGTAATGGGTGAGGTCAAATTGAACCGGCACCACACTTACATAATTATTGGCAAGGGCCCACACATCGGTATCTTTTCCTTTATCGAAATTGACGAATACGCCGGTGAGCCAGTAGTAATGCCGTCCATGTGGATCCAGCCGTTCTACAAAATCTTCTTCGTATTTGGCATAGGCCTGCTTGCAAATTTTTAATCCTTTGAGAAGTTCAACCGGAACGGAAGGAATATTTACATTCAGTACCGTGTGTTTATCCAGATTTGTTTCCAGCATTTTTTTAACTACTATTCTGGCAAATTTTTTTGCGCCGGTAAAATCAGCATCAATACTATAGTCGAGCAATGAAAAACCGACAGAAGGAATACTTTCTATTGCTGCTTCCACTGCGGCCGACATGGTGCCGGAATAAATAACATTAATACTGTGATTGGCTCCGTGATTGATACCACTTAAACAAAGATCAGGTTTGCGGTGAAGCACTTTGTCAACGGCAAGCTTTACACAATCAACAGGTGTGCCGGTGCATGACCACGCCTCAACATCAGCCCCCAGGTTTACTTTATGCAGGCGCAATGGCTGGCCAATGGTAATAGCATGGCCCATGCCGGATTGTGGTTTATCTGGCGCCACCACTACTATTTTCCCCAGGTCTTTCACTGCATCTACCAGGCTAAGAATGCCCGGAGCTGTTACACCATCATCATTTGTAATAAGGATTACCGATTTTTCCCTGCCCGGACCTTCAAGTATCCGGGTCGCTTTTTTTATTTTTTTTTGCGGAACGGTTTTTTTCTTTTTAACCATACAGGGCAAAAGTGTTTGTTTTTTCAGGCTTGACCAAACCCCGCAATAAAAGGTTTTTGAATATCTAATTAAATTAGTATTTTGCAGCTAAATAAATTAGGTGCTTATGGCAATCTCCAATCAAAACATGAAATACCTGCGCAAACTCCGTGGCTGGACGCAGGAAGAATTCGCAAATAAACTCCGCATCAAACGTTCCTTGCTGGGAGCTTATGAAGAACAAAGAGCAGAACCACGCATTGATGTGCTGGAAGTAGTATGTGATATTTTTAAATTAACACTGGATGATGTTCTGCGAAAGGATCTGAGCGATAATAAAAGTAATTACCTCGCCAAACGCAGGGCCATTAAATTAGCAACTGGCCGGAGCGATATTCCTTTTGTTCCGGTAAAAGCAGCAGCAGGCTACCTGGCAGGCTATGCCGATCCTGAATTTGTAGATGAACTGAATACATTTACCTTACCCATGTTATCCGGTGGTAATTACCGGGCTTTTGAAATTATAGGTGATTCTATGTTGCCTACTCCCAGCGGCTCTGTTATTGTCGGAGAAAAAATAGAAAATGTGGACGATGTAAAAAATAATACCGCCTGCATTGTAGTATCCCGCAATGAAGGCATTGTTTATAAAAGAGTGCAAAAAAGTGGACGATCCAAAAATAAGTTGACACTCGTAAGTGACAACCCTGTTTTTCATCCTTATACTGTAAATGTAGAAGAAGTGATAGAAATGTGGCAGGCACAGGTGGTTATTTCAAAGGCCAATACACAACAGAGATTAGATATGCATCAGTTGGCCAATATTGTTACTGATTTGCAGGAGCAAGTCACTTCAATGAAAAAGAGAATGAACTGAGGCCGTATTTTTACGGATAGAAAAGGTGAATTTACTATTCATCAATGCAGTTGGATTATAATATTACAGGAACAGGCATCTAATCTTCAGGGCAGAACTTTATATTTGCGCAACCTGCCAAAACAAGCATGACATTGAAAAAGTATATCTGCTTACCCCTGATACTGCTTTGCGGCCAATCGTTTTCTCAATATAGAACATTGCAGGCTGTAAAAATTGCCCAGGCTCCTAAGATTGACGGAAACCTGAACGATGCTGCATGGGTAAATGTTTCGGAGGCTTCTGATTTTATTCAGAATTTTCCTACCTATGGTTTGCCTGCTTCTCAAAAAACTGAAGTAAAACTGGTGTACGACAATACAGCTGTTTACGTTGGCGCTTATTTGCATGATGATCCAGCTTTAATAAGAAAACAGATGACCGCAAGAGATGCGGAACAGCAAAATGACGTTGATTATTTTTCTGTTTTCTTTGATACTTACAACGATCATCAGAATGGGTTCCAGTTCCTGGTTACTTCCGCTAATGTACAATCTGATGCACGCCTGGGCCCCAACCTCGGCGGTCATATTGAATTTGGTGAGTATGGCGATAAAACATGGGATGCGGTTTGGGACAGCAAAGTGAACATGAAGCCGGATGGCTGGGTGGTGGAAATGAGGATTCCCTATATCTCTCTTCGTTTTGCCAATAAGGATATACAGAATTGGGGCCTGCAACTGCTGCGTTCAGTACGGCGCACCAATGAAAAAACTTTCTGGAATCCGTTTGATCCCAAGGTCAACGGTTTTATTAACCAGTTCGGCGAATTTCAGGGACTGGAAAAAATATTACCTCCTTTACGCCTGAGTTTTTCACCTTATGTATCTACTGGCGTAAGAAGCACACCCGTAAGCAGTGGGTATTTAAATGAATGGCTCCGCAATGGAGGTATGGATGTAAAATGGGGTATCAACGAAAGCCTTACACTCGATGCTACCCTGGTACCTGATTTTGGCCAGGTGATTTCGGATAACGCTGTAAACAATCTTACTCCTTATGAAATAAAATTCCAGGAAAACAGGCCTTTCTTTACTGAAGGCACAGAACTTTTTAATAAAGCAGGTTTATTTTATTCCCGAAGAGTAGGTTCGGTGCCAACAGGGTATTTTGATATAAGAGATTCTGCAGACAATGATCCCAATATTGAAATTGTAAAGAACCCTTCAAAAACACAATTATTTAATGCCATTAAATTTTCCGGTCGCACCCGAAAGAAACTTGGTATTGGTGTGTTCAATGCTGTTGCGGCGCCGATGCATGCCATTATCCGCAACAAAACCTCCGGCAATGAAACCAAAATAGAAACTGAGCCGTTGGCAAATTATAATATTATAGTATTGGACCAGTCATTTAAAGGAAGGTCTTATCTTACTTTTACCAATACCAATGTAATGCGCAACGGCGGCGGACGGGATGCCAATGTAACTGCTCTGGATGTAGCCCTGTTTGATAAAAAAAATATACATGCATTCAACAGTACGGCCCGCTACAGTAAAATATGGGGAACCAATCCTTATGATGGTTTTAATACCACTCTCCGGTATGGAAAAGTTAGCGGCAACTGGCAGTATCTTTTTACTAATAATATCATTTCGGAGAACTATGATCCTAATGACCTCGGTATTTTATTTGCCCCTAACGATGTATCAAATACTGCAAGTTTCACGTACAAACAATTTACTCCCACAAAAAATTTTCTTACTTATTCTTACAGCCTGACGGCAAAACTTAAATATCTCTATAAACCTTATGCCTATAACCGGCTCAACATTACGGGGTCTGCATTCTGGGTATTTAAAAATTTCTGGGACGTTTCTTTGAATACATATCTTTCACCGGGCTGGGCGCATGATTATTTTGAATTAAGAACTGGTGAACGCTATCTCAGTTATCCAACCAATATTGCTTTTGTAATGAATGGCAGCACCGATAGCAGAAAAAAATTATATGTGAGGTTTGGGGCTGCATTTGCCCGTTCTCCGAAATACGATAATACTCTTTACAGCATCAGTTTTGGGATGAGATACCGGTTTAATAATAAATTTAATCTTGACCTGCAAACGGATTCAAAGTTTGAGACCAACCAGTTGGGGTATGCATTTATAAGAGAGCCAAATGGCGATCCAATAGTAGGATTCAGGGATAACCGGGAATTTATTTCTGTTTTATCGGGCATATATAATTTTAATTCCAAACTTAATCTTACACTCCGGGCCCGCCATTACTGGAACAAGATCAATTATAAAAGTTTTCATGACGTTGACTCAAAAGGATATTTATTACCACCAACTTTTATACCGGGGCAGGATGGAAACGTCAATATCTTCAACCTCGATGCTTTTCTCACCTGGGATTTCAGATTGGGTAGCCGGCTGGTAGCAGGGTATAAAAATTGGCTGGGCGATAATGAAATGGTCAGTCTTTCCGGAAAAAATAATTACCTGAAAAATTTGGGTGGAATTTTTGATCTTCGTCATGGAAATGAATTCACCGTCCGCTTTATTTACTTTCTTGATTACAACCAACTGCGCAAAAAACATTAGGGCAGTTGCATGATCTTGTTTTCTACAATGGCATATACCGATTCTCCTCTTTGTGGTTGAACCGTGTAGGTTCCGGTAAACCGGCTGAAGGCTGGCAATATGCAATAATTGCCGGTAAAATAAAAACAGGGAAAGCGGAGTGATTGTCTGCTCCTGCCTTTAATAATGATGCCCGGATGTACATGGCCATGAAAAGTATATCGTAGGGTGTCCGGCGCTTCGGGTCTTGCATCAGTAAGATCATGGCGGAAACAAAAATTATTAATTATTAATT
>JAHEZF010000104.1 GCA_023251215.1 Sphingobacteriales bacterium
CGTGCATTTGTATATTATGGAAGTTCTACGGGATTAAGCGCTACCGCCAACTGGACAGCAGAGAGTAACCAGGCAGATGCATATTTTGGTTATTCAGTTGGTTCCGCAGGCGATGTTAATGGTGATGGTTACAGTGATGTAATTGTGGGCGCCTACTATTTTGACAGTGTCCAGACAGATGAAGGGAGAGCATTTATTTATTATGGAAATAACAATGGAGGCCTTCGCAATAATCTTCGTCTTTATAATGCAGACCTCGTCACACCCATCCAGCAATCCAATATGAATGATCCGAATTTATTTGGCGCAGGCCTTTATGCAAAATCTTTTATCGGAAAACAAAAAGGAAAGATGGCCTGGGAAACGGTATGGAATGGCCAGCCTTTCAGCGGCAATCCTATCACCAATAGTGTCCTTACCACCGGATCCCAAACTTCTTTTGACACCCTTGGCCTTGTTGGTAAAGAATTAAAAAACCAGATCGCAAAACAGGTAGGTCACAGAGCAACTTATATCCGGGCCAGGGTAAAATATGATTTGGTCACAGCCATCACCGGGCAGGTATATGGTCCGTGGCGCTATCCTGAAAGTTTTTTGAGAGGCAAACGGGATATCGGCGCAGTGGCATTGCCGGTAAAATTCATTTCATTCACCGCAGTAAAACAAAATAATTCGGCTTTGTTGAAATGGATAACTACCGATGAAGAGCAAGGAGTGCTATTTGAAGTGCAACATAGTACGGATGGAATAAATTTTAATACCCTGGCAGTTGTACCCGGCCACAATCAAACCCGCAATGAATATGAATGGCTGCATGTTTATCCCGTAAAAGGAAATAATTTTTACCGCATCAGGGCAATAGAAAATCAAAAGGAAGCCTACACAGCAATCAGGAAATTAAATTTCAGTGAGGCTGCAAGTATCAGCATTTATCCGAATCCCGCTGTTACCCGACAGGCATTGATCATAAAAAATGTTTTCATAAAGGCAAACCAGCCGGTAAATATTTCATTTATCAGTTCAACCGGACAGCTAATTTGGCAAAAAGAAATAATGGTAACCGTTGATGGCAAGGCAGTATTGAATGTTCCTGCTATACCCGCAGGAACATATTTATTGCTGCTACAGGCAGAACAATGGAAGAGTAGTGAGAAAGTAGTGGTTGTGGCCAGGTAATTTTTTTCCGCAACCGCCATTATTAAACTTTCCAAACAGCTTTTATTCTAAACATTTAAGTTCCCGTTTTCTTACAGGAACTGGTCACAAATCCGTCCCATGATTTACTAATTTGTTTAAAACAATTTTTTTTGATGAAAAAATTTTGGGGCCTGGCATTAGCGTACACTTGTCTTGTTATTCCTCCGTCTGCGAAGGCTCAATATTATTATTACAATAACAAGTATTACGATAATGCGGTTGTGTTTGAACTCGGCGGCTCCTTCGGTGTTATGAATGCTTTTACTGACCTGGGAGGCAAAAAAGGCATTGGTAAAAAATTCATCAAGGACCTCAACGCCAAAAATTTTAAACCAAGCTTTAGTGTATTTACTATTGCGATGATCAAAAATATGATCGGCGTCAGGCTGGAGGGAACATTTGGTTCGGTTCGGGCATACGATAGCATTTTGAGATCCGTTGCTCCCTCTACTTATGGCCGTTACGAACGAAACCTCAGTTTTAAAAGCAAGATCACTGATATTCAACTGGCCTTTGAAATTCATCCCCTCTTCTTTAAAAATTATTATGTTTACGATGAGGATCCTCCAAACATTTCTCCTTATGTAGTAGCCGGCATTGGATATTTTTCATTCGACCCGCAGGCAAAACTCAATGGCCAATGGTATTCGTTACAACCGCTGCGCACCGAAGGGCAGGGTTTTAAAGAATATCCCAAACACAAACCTTATAGCCTTCAGCAGGTAAACTTTCCGGTTGGCCTTGGTGTTAAATATGAGATCAACTCATTTCTGAATGCAAGGCTGGAACTGGTGCACCGGATACTCACCACAGATTATCTTGATGATGTAAGTACTGATTATATTAACGTTGATCTTTTCCCAAGCTATCTTCCTGCTAACCTTGCGGCAATAGCACAACAGTTGTATGACCGGCAGGGAGAATTGAACCCTACCCATATACCAGAAATTGGAGGCCAGCGGGGCAACCCCAAAAACAATGATGCTTTTTTCACCATCCAGTTAAAAATTGGAATAACAATAGGAAGGCAAAGAAGATAGCCCATTCAATTTTTTTTATTTATTAATTACGGCATCATGATACGTTGCTGATCGTAATGCTGTGGAGTTTAGAGCCTTGTTGGAATAAGATTCGGTTTTTCAAAAACCTTTACCAAGAAACTACAGGAACTTAGCGGCAACTTTCTTCATTTACCATATCCTGCTATTAGAAGCAAACCTTATTTCTTAGCTTTGCATACATATTCCACAATCCATCCTTCGAAATACCGGGGTTTCTGATTAAGCAGGAAAATTGACCGCTATGCAAAAAGCAAATGTATCATTTGATGAATCGCTTATTAACAGCCGGCTTTCATTCAGGCCGCTGGTAACTGCTTTAAAAAAGAATATTGCCGAGGGTAATCCCGGTGTGCAAAAACTTTACGGTAAAGTAGTAACAGAGTTTGAGTCGCATCCCGAACTGATGCAGGACATCAGTGATCTTGATATGCTGAAGCCTTATACTGAATTAATAGAGGAACTGCTTGCTTCCATTTTTCCACCCACTTCTTCTTCACATGAAAATTTGTATGCGATAGCATTACCTTTTAAATTTCAAACAGTATATACTTCCCGGCTTTTTCATCACCTTTTTATTAAACCCGGAACCAATGAAGTAGCCGTGCCTGATACGGCAACCGGCCTCAGCCTGAGCAAAGAAAAAATGCAGTTTGCTCATGGTATGATCCTGAAAAAATATTGCGGTTATAACAGCCCGGAAACATCCGGATGGGTGCATCCTTATACAGATACCCATACGGGCCTTACCAAGTACCTGGAATTAAAAATTGATGCCCGGTTTATTGATGTAAATCCAATTGGCGAAATGCCCGATATGCCAGGGAGTATTATTTGTCCGCACAGCAACCGCATCAAGGCTATTGAAGAACTGATGCAGGATGTACCCCTTGAAAAATTTTTATTCGAAGGTATTTCCATTGTACGGGTAAATGATGTGACACTGCAGGAAGTAATCACCCTGATCAAGAATAGCCTTCTTAATATCAATGCATTTTCCGATTCTGGGGTTTACACCGAACTGGAGTCACATATTCAAAGCCTTCTTGGTTTGAAAGACGTTAAGATCGGCGTTACTCCTTTCTTTAAAGTAAACGGACATTATGTTTATTCTGAACTGCATAATAGCAACAGTCTTTTGTTCAAACATTTTCATTCTATTGCTGATAAAGATGAAATAAGCGATTGCTGTAAGATATTGTTCAGGGAAAGCGATCAGCCTGTCTTGTTTGAAACAATTAATGAACAGGTATTGACCGAAGTGGAATACCTGCAATACTATTACACTGAAGGCGGCCGTAGCCTTATCATTTGCCCCCTGAAACAAAAAGATGAACTCCTGGGTATATTGGAAATTGTTTCCAGTAAACCAGGCATGCTGAAACATACTCACATAGGAAGAATAGAAGCTGCTATTCCTTTATTTACCCTTGCCGTAGAGAAAAGCGCTGAAAGCCTGGACAACCAGATTGATAAAGTAATTAAAGAACAATTTACCGTGGTGCAGCCGTCCGTAGAATGGAAGTTTACTGAAGTAGCATTGAATTATATTGTGAACAAACAGCACAATGAAGATGTGGCAATTGAACGCATCGCATTTCACGATGTGTACCCGTTGTATGGTTCCATCGACATCCGTAATTCTTCCACGGAAAGATCTCATGCCATACAATTAGATATTATTGAACAACTGGAACTGGCCCGGAAAGTAGTGAAAAAAGCTCAGGCTGATATGCCTTTTCAATTGCTGCAGGAAATCGAATTTAAAATTGATAAGTACATCATATCTGCCTCTGATGTATTGCTGTCAGATGAAGAGATCAGTATTCATGATTTTATGCAGGGACAGGTGGTTTCTATTTTTAATCACCTGCATGGCACTCAGCCTTCCGTTAAAAATGAAATAGAACATTACTTTGCCTCACTTGATCCGCAGATCGGCATGTTATACCACCATCGCAAGGAATATGAGCAAAGTATTTCCCGTATCAATGATACTTTAGCCCGGTTTATTGATAAAGAACAGGCGGCTGCCCAAAAAGTTTACCCGCATTATTTTGAACGGTATGTAACGGATGGTGTTGAGTTTAATATTTATATGGGCCAGGCTATTGCTCCCAGGAAAAAGTTTGATGAAATATACCTGCGGAATATGAAAATGTGGCAATTGACTGTGCTTGCCAAAGCAGCCAGGATTACCCATCAGCTTGAGCAGCACCTGAGCCACCCGTTGCGTACCACCCAGTTGATACTGGCACATAGCCAGCCCCTTTCTATCAGTTTCCGGACCGAAGAAAGAAAGTTTGATGTGGATGGGGCTTATAATATACGATATGAGATTGTCAAAAAACGTATTGACAAGGTTCGCATCAAAGACACGAATGAACGGCTTACACAACCCGGAAAGATTGGTATTGTTTATTCACAGGCTAAAGATGCTGCGGAATACATGGAGTATATTGAATTCCTGCAAAACCTTCATCTGATTAACCCCGGCGTTGAAAAATTTGATCTTGAAGAATTACAAGGTGTGGTAGGATTAAAAGCACTCCGTGCAGATATAAACTTTGATGATGAAGCCAAACCATCATACAATGCTGAATTATCGCAAACTACTTCACAGCAGTTGATAGGAAAATGATCTATGGGGCTTCTACTTCCATCGTAATAAACGCTTTCACATTTCAGCCCTTTTAAATGGTTTATCTTTATATAAGTTAATTTATTTTATGGTGGGAAGTAAGAGTATTGAGACAACTGATTTGACACCGAATGGTGGAGCGATTACATTTCTAAGCCGGCTTTCTTTTCAGCCGCTTATTAATACCTGGCAAAAAAAAATAGAAGAAGGGCAGGAAGGCACCAGTTCATTCTACAGGGAATTGCTTGAAAAAGTTTCGCAATATCCCGAATTAATGCAACCTGTCCATGATATGGCTGTTTTAAAAAAGCACCAGGCATTATTGAATAGAATGATGTCAACTGTTTTCCCGGTTGTTCTTTCGGATAAAAATGATCTTTATGCTGTAGTTGTTCCGTTTACCTACCAGGTAATTTATTCCTCGCAACTTTTTCAGCATTTTTTTATTGATAAAGAAAGTGGCCTGGTAAATATAGAAGATAATGAAACGGTTGAAAATATTATTAAAGAAAAATTATGTGCTGCCTATCAGCTGATTTTAAATAAATTTTACAGTACAAAATTACCGGGTACAAGTATATCTGTACATTCTGACAGGCATCCTGTTACCGGCCTGGAAAAATTTATGGAATTGGAACTGGATGCCCGTTTTGTTGATGTAAAAACAAAAGGCACATTACCTGAACTGCCGGCATCATTCTCAATGAATAGTACGGCTGATATTTTGAGATTAGACGAACTGCAACAATTGCTTTCCTTAAATAAGTTTGAATTTGAAGGAATGATGCTTGTCCGTGTCAGGGATGTAACAGGGCAGCAAATTGTAAATGATATAAAAAATAACCTGCTTACGATTAATGCATTTACAGAAACCAGTACTTTTTCCAATCTTCAGACGCAAATGCAGAACCTGATCGGCCTGCAGGGACTAAAAATCGGGATCACAGCTTTTCAAAAGATCGACAAGCGGTTTGTTTTCTCCGAACTGCATAAAACTGTCAGTCTTCTGTTCCATGATACAGCCAGCCTTAAGGAAAAAAATAATCTTTATATAAAACTGGATCAATTTTTTTCACAGGGCAATAGTTTGCTGGTTGTGTCTGAAATAATGCAGGCTTCCTTCCAGGAATATCCTTTTCTAGAACACCTCTTCGCAAAAGGGATAAAAAGTATGATTATTTGCCCGTTAATAAATGAAAAAGAATTATTGGGCACACTTGAAATAATTTCTGAAATACCCGGACAACTCAATGCTGACCTCGTTGATAAAATATCTCCCGCTATTCCCTTATTTACATTATCGT
>JAHEZF010000105.1 GCA_023251215.1 Sphingobacteriales bacterium
AGATAATATTCTTTACCTGCAATGATTACTGTGCTGATGCAATGATTATCTACACAAAGTGAAGGCAGGGAATAATCGTATGGTAAATGTTTCGTGCCGATCCATGTCATATAGGCTTCAAACCCGGCCAGTTTCAGCATTTCGGTCATCAGGTTGGCCATGCCTTTGCAATCGCCATACTTAGCCTTAAATACTTCCTGGGCAGAAGCAGGAATAAACCCGGCTATGCCATCTTCAAAAGCTATGTAGCGGATATTATCCTGTACCCAGTAAAAGATTGCTTTTACTTTATCAATATCATTTGTTTTTCCTGCAATAAGCCCGGTTACTTTAGCTTTCATTTCTTCCGGCTTATTCAAACATTTTTTATACAGGTAATTGTACCAGCTATACAGGTCGCCAACATCTTTAAAACCTTTTTCAGTTTTACCATCATAGTTAAAAGAACTAACCACCAATACAAGATGCGGCCATTGGTATGCGGCGCCAATCGCTTTTTCTTCAGACTTCATGGCAGGTAAATTCAGCAGGCGATAAATATAAATAGTTGTATTCTTATCCTGCATTTTCTGCTTTTCTATTTTATAGCCCTTGAAATTAAATTCGCGGATGTCCAGTTGCAGCCAATCGGGTACTTTAATGCGGATGATCTTTTCTTTGGTGGGAAAATAAGAGTGAAAATAAATGCTCGTCAGGTATTTGCTGTCAAAATATTTTTTTTCTGACTCTACTCTTGTCACATCACCATAACCGGTGAAACCAATGTTGAAATATTTTACCCGGCTGTCATCCGAAAAAATTTCACTCGAGCTGGCAGAACGGTCAATGGCATAACCTACATTATAATTTTTTTTAACTCCGAACATACCCCGTATTTTTTCCAGTTGTTTGAAAGAAGTGATCTTGCTGAAAGAATTATAGAAATCAAAATACTGGATGCCGGCTCTTTCCCGTAAGGCCAGCAGGTTGATGCCAATATTGCGTGTGGCGGTAACCACCGGCAGCCTGTCATCACTTTTGCCTTTGTCAAAACTCAATTCTTCTTCTATTAGGGTGGCAGCTACCCGGTAATCAGGAAAGAGTTTTTTTAACCGGTTGGCTTCATAAATATCATCGTCCGACTGGGCAGGGAGCTGGCCAGGAATTATCAATAACAAAAGGACAACCAAGGCGGTAATTTTTCTCATATGTGAGTAAGCAAATTAGCGTTTTCGGCGGTTTTCAGTTAAAAATGATTAAGAAAACGATGGCTTGAATAAAGATTATTGAAGAAATCGATCTATCCGTTCATCCAAGCATAACTTGTTTTAAGTTTGCAGAACAATTCTCCGTATGATACGCAAACAGGAAGTATTGCAGGATGTAGTTATCAAATTTGCCGGCGACAGTGGCGATGGTATGCAGCTTACCGGTTCACAGTTTACCAATAACACTGCGTTACTCGGAATTGACTTGGCCACTTTCCCTGATTTCCCTGCAGAAATAAGGGCGCCGCAGGGAACACTTCCCGGCGTAAGTGGATACCAGTTACGCTTTTCCAGCGACAGGGTCTTCACTCCCGGCGATGCCTGCGACGTGCTGGTGGCTATGAATGCTGCTGCATTGAAAACAAATCTTACTCAAATAAAAAAAGGAGGAAAGATCATTGCTAATACAGATGGTTTTGATGCAAAGAATTTACGGCTGGCCAATTATCCCGAAGGAGAGAATCCGCTGGAAGATGGTTCGCTGGATAATTATGAAGTAATAAAAATGGAGGTCACTAAGATGACCCGTGAAGCGCTGAAAGAATTTACAATGGGTATGAAGGAAAAAGACCGGGCCAAAAATATGTTTGTGCTTGGGTTTTTGTACTGGATGTACAACCGTGACATGGACAACACGATCAGTTTTCTGAAGGAAAAATTTGGTAAGAAAGATGAAATACTGAACAGCAATGCCAAGGCGCTGCAAGCGGGATATAATTATGGCGATACCACTGAAACTTTCACCACCACTTATAAAGTGGAAAAAGCTAAGATGGAACCCGGCAGTTACCGTTCCATCATGGGCAACCAGGCATTGGCCTATGGATTGATTGCTGCTTCGCAAAAAAGCGGCTTGCCCTTATACCTCGGTTCTTATCCTATTACCCCAGCATCCGACATTCTGCATGAACTGGCAAGACATAAAAATTTTGGCGTCCGCACTTTCCAGGCCGAAGATGAAATTGCCGCCATCACTTCTGCCATTGGTGCTGCTTATGGAGGGGCTTTGGGAGTAACGGCTACTTCAGGCCCGGGCATGGCATTGAAAGCAGAAGCAATGGGTTTGGCAGTAATGCTGGAGATACCATTATTAATATGCGATATACAAAGAGGCGGGCCATCAACGGGACTACCAACGAAAACAGAACAGAGCGATCTGCTGCAGGCATATTATGGCAGAAACGGTGAATGTCCGATGCCGGTGCTCTCAGCATCTACTCCTGCGGATTGTTTTGATGCGGTATATGAAGCCGTACGTATTGCGGTGCAGCACATGACACCGGTTATTTTTTTAAGCGATGGCTATATTGCTAATGGAGCCGAGCCATGGAAATTTCCTGCATCCGCTGACTTAGCAGAAATAAAAGTGAGCTTCAAAGAAGGATTGGATCAAGGCGAAGAAGTGTTGTTGCCATATAAAAGAGATGAAAAATTAGTTCGCTCATGGGCTATTCCCGGCACATCGGGCCTGGAACACCGCATCGGTGGTTTGGAAAAACAGGATGTAACGGGTAATGTGAGCTATGATCCGGATAATCATCAGCACATGGTGAAAATAAGACAAGCTAAAGTGGACAAGATCGCTGATCATATTCCTGAACAGAAATTAGACAGCGGACCGGCGAAAGGAAAGGTATTGCTATTAGGATGGGGCTCAACCTATGGTGCCATCAAATCAGCCGTTGCCGAATTGCAGGCCAAGGGTCATGCGGTAAGTCATGCACATCTTCGATATGTTCGTCCTTTCCCCAAAAATCTTGGCGACATTATCAAGAACTTTGAAACAGTGCTGATCCCGGAAATTAATAACGGCCAACTTATCAAAATAATCCGTGATGTTTATTTTGTGGATGCAAAAGGATATAACAAGATCATGGGTGTGCCAATTACAAAGGGAGAATTGGTGGAGGAGATCAAAAAATTCTTATGACCCGCTCTGTTACCATCATCCCTGCGAGTAAGCAAAGCCGGGTTCAGGCAGAATAAAAGATAACGCAAAGGCTAGCATGGAAATGATAATACCGAACATGAAAATAGTGTAGGAGATGCGCAGGAGCCGGTATTTCCTGGCCAACACTACTCCCAGAAAATAATTATCCTTGATCATACTGCTGTATAAATACTGTTTGTCATTCAGCATTTCCTGCATGGCCCAGTCGTAGTCAACGAGCGACATCCGGAAAAAATTTCCGAAGAACAAAAGATTGGTTTTTTTGTTCTGGATATCTTCCCGTGTGAATTTGCCGGTAGTTATATTGGGCCTTGTGGCAAGGATGGAAAAAACAATGGCGCCAACACAAACCGACACAAGAATAACGGTGGGTATAATCAGGTTGGTATGTTCTTCCAGTTGCCTTCCCAGTACAGAGATTACGATAGAAAGAATGATCGAATTGACTGAGATGATAATATTGGCTTTGTTGTCGGCCATGTTGCTGAGGTTGGACTGGTTGGATGCCATGATCCGGAAAACTGCGGTTGCTTCTCTTTCTGTTTTTTCTGCTTTTTCACCTTTCTTGGCATCGGCATCTTTTTTTACCTGTTCAGAAAACTCACCAAGAATAGTGTCTGGTGTTTTTTCTTTTTTTCTTTTTTTCCCATCGCCTTCATGGTCTTTCAGTTCTTCCAGGTTTTTTTCTTTTACAGGTTGCAGTTTGCGGCGTCCATAATCGGTGAAATATTTATGGCTTTCAAGGAAACTAATATTCATCTTACGCCATTGCTTTTTGGAAATATCCTGTTTGGAAAAACCGGTAAGCTCCTGCCGCAAAAGTTTATTCTTATTCTTAAATTCATCAGTACCCAGGTGAAAGAGGTCAGCGTCGCAAAGTATTTGTTCAATAAGATTTTTTGGTGATTGAGGCAATTTGGTTGCTTCAATGCAGGAAACCACTTTTTGAATAAATGCAGGATCAGCATTGTTTTCCTGCAAAAAGTTGCTGGCAAGGCGAATGCTGACGTCTTCGTGCCCATGAGCTTCGCCGCTACTGAAACCGGTGTCATGAAACCAGGCGGCTATATACAGCGCCAGGCGGTCTTCATCGCCAAGCTGGTAGTATTCCGCCATTTCCTCGCCGGCCATTACTACCCCCTGGGTATGATCAAGATTATGAAACCTGATGCTTTTATTAACTTTATTCAGGAAAAGGCCAGATACAAATGTGCGGGCATTTGCTAAAAGCTGTGATTGATTTTCGGTCATATTTAATAATTACACATGATAAATTTAAACAAAAACATCAGAAGGCGGATTTTATCTGCGCATTTTTTGAACTGGGGCTTCAGGATAATTACAATCCTTGTGCTCGTATCATCATGCAAGCGGAAAATGGTTGTCCTTAAATCGCCGCCCGGCTATAATTTTTCAGCGTATGAATCTAAAAATCTTGACTTGGATCTGAGGCAGATATCCGGCATTGTCTGGGACAAAAAAAGAGAACAGTTCATTGCAGAGCAGGATGATGTTGGTAAAATATATATGCTTGATAAAGAATCCAAGAATATCGTTGCCCCCTCTCCCTACACATTTGCTGAAAAAGGCGATTATGAAGATATTGCTTTGGCGGACAGCATTCCATATATATTGAGGAGTGACGGAACGATCTTTAAATATAGCAGCAATGGTTTAAAAAGCCCCTCAGGAACTGAGATCGGTAAATTAGAATTGCAGGGGAGCAACGAATTTGAATCTATGTATTATGATCCAGGGCGGAAAGCACTGGTGATTATTTGCAAGAATTGTGCTATAGACAGCGGAAATAAGGTAAGCGCATTTGCCTACTTTATTGACTCCATTGGATTTGACCCAAAACCTATTTACCAGATAGATATCGGGGCTGTTCAAAAATTGGCTCCTAAAAAAACTTCAAGATTTCAACCCTCTGCCGCCGCCATTCATTCTAAACAGCAAAAATTATATATTTTATCTTCTTTAAGCAGGCAGTTGGTAATAAGCGATCTCAACGGGAAGGTAGAAGGGGTTTATTTGCTGACACCAAAAATGTTTCCACAACCGGAGGGTATTTGTTTTAAAGGGGATGGCACTATGTACATAAGCAATGAAGGCGGTAACGGAAAAGCCACTCTTTTACGATTTAACTATACAGATAATAACAGCAAAAATAATTCTACCCAGGGAAATAAAAAGGCTTATGATCTTTCTAAACCCGATGAAAAAATGGAATTAGGAAAACACCTGCATGAAATATCGGGAATGTCTTGGATACCCGATAAAAATGTATTACTGGCAGAGAATGATGAAAAAGGTAACATTTTTATGGTGGACTTTAAAAATAAAAAAGATGATTTTAAAAAGATAAAATTTGGCGGTAAGGAAGACTATGAAGACATTGTTCATACGGACACGGCTGATTATCTCCTGGTAAGCACCGGAACCATTTTACAGGTAATGATAAAAGACAGTTTGGTATCCGGAACCAAAGAGTATAGCCTTGGTAAAAAAGGAAAGAACGAATTTGAAACTATGTATCTTGATTCTACCAGCCATTCGCTCATTATGCTCTGCAAGCAATGTGCCCATGAAAAAGAAACAATGCGTTCTGCTTACCGGTTTGATCTTACAACTCACCGGTTTTCTGCCGAACCGGTTTATACTATTGACATTGCCGCCATCCGGCAAATTTTAAATGATGAAACAGCAGATTTCAAACCTTCGGCGGCAGCTGTCAGCCCGATTACCGGGAAATTGTTTATTGTGGCTTCTGTTGGCAAACTGCTTGTTATTGCTGACAACAAAGGAAATGTGGAGCAGGTATTCCGGCTCGACCCGGCGCTCTTTAATCAACCCGAAGGATTAACATTTGCTCCTAATGGCGACCTCTATATTTCAAATGAAGGAGGTGAAGGAATTGCCACTATTTTAAAGTTCGGATTTAAACAGTAACTTTTACAC
>JAHEZF010000106.1 GCA_023251215.1 Sphingobacteriales bacterium
CATCATTAGGCAGGCTTCCGCCTTTGCTGCTCTTTTTTCCGCCACCGCAACTGGTTAGCAGTAATATACTGACAAACGCTGTCAGGGCGTAATAAAGGTTTTTCATTTTCATACACTTAAGGGGTATTGGGCAAATATAAGATTTTGAGTTCTTCTCAGTCACAACATTAATATTTATTTTTTTAAAATAAAAGCGTCTTTTACGGGGTAAATTTTCAAACGGGTATTATGCCTGTTTTATTGCATTAATCCAAAATTAATTACTGCCTTTGGAGGTTGTTTATCAGGGATATAAGGCCTTTTACGGTAGTAACCGGCTGCTGGCAGTTAAAATCCCTGCAGAGCCAGATTGAAGCCGGCGTTGTAACTGATTTGCCTGCAAGCAACGGAAAGCCCTGATCCGAATGGCTTGATGCCATAAGAACACGGTGTGGAATATATTGCTTAAGTAGTTCCCGTTGAACCAACGAATAATCCTCGCCTATTAATGTTATCTCGTTTGTTCCGGAAATTATTTCCTGCAAAAGGGCGGCCCAGTTACCAAGAGAAGTCGGATACTGTATAATGGCTTTTCCTAAAAGAGAAAGAATATTGTAGCTTCTTTGCTTCCATTCTTTTTCATCAAACAAAATAGAAAGATGGTACAGGTTATAAGCCATTACAGAATTTCCGGAAGGTATAGCGCCATCATACACTTCTTTTTTCCGGATAATTACATCCTGTTGGCCTGTCCTGGTGTAAAAAAAGAAACCGGTTCCCGTTTCGCTGAAGTTCTTAATTACAAATTCTGTTATTCCTTTTGCTTTTAGCAACCAATCAGTATGCCCAGTTATTTCCTGCAGATGAAGAATTGCCTGTATTAAAAAAGCATAATCATCTAAAAAGGCCGGGTACTTTTTAACTCCGTTCTTCCAGGTGTGGTAAAATTCATTTTTATTAGCGGTAATAAAGTTTTTAAGCAGAAATTCCATATTGTCAACCGCCATTTGCCTGTAGGCTTCATCGCCTGTAGCTGCGTAAGCTTTGCTGCAGGCAGTATTCATCAAGGCGTTCCAGCCCAAAATAATTTTATCATCAAGCAACGGACGAATTCGCTTATGCCGTTGTTCCAATAATTTTTTCTTTCCTTTTTTCAACAACTCTTTTAACTCGTCAACAGCAATGTTTTTCCTTGCTGCAAATTTTTCTACCGGCTCTTTTATATGTAGAATATTTTTATGTTCCCAGTTTCCTTTATATGTAACATCATAGAATTCGCAAAAAACATCGGCTTCATTTTTCAAAATTTCTTGCACTTCTTTTTCATCCCATACATAAAATTTTCCCTCCACTCCTTCACTATCGGCATCCAATGCAGCATAAAATGCTTTTTGTGGATGAAGTAATTCCCGCTGAATAAATTCCATTGTTCCCACAATCACTTCCCTGTATTTTTCTTTCCTTGACAATTGATATGCCTCACTTAAAACAGAAATGAGTAAGGCATTGTCGTAAAGCATTTTTTCAAAATGAGGGATCAGCCATTCTTTATCGGTAGCATACCGGGCAAATCCGCCCCCCAGTTGATCATAAATACCTCCTTCTATCATTTTATCAAGACTTAACAATGCCTGATCAAGAGCATCCTGATTTTTTGTAGTATAGTAATGCCGGAGCAAAAATTGAATAGCGAATGTTTGAGGAAATTTAGGGGCATGACCAAAGCCACCCCATTGTTTGTCGGCTTGTTTCATAATATTTTCAAAAGCTTCATTCAGCCGCTCGCTTATAAAAAGATCATCTGTTCCAGTTGGGTTTTGTAGTCCAAATGAGTTTGACTGGATAAGATTTTCCGTGAGATTTTCAGCTTGGGCGTCAATTTCGTGCCTTTTTTCATTGAATGCCTGAGCTACGCCAAGTAAAACTTCTTTCCATGAAGGACGGTTGAATGCCTTTTGAGGTGGAAAATAAGTTCCTCCGTAAAAGGGCTTTTTTCCAGGCGTTAAAAAAACATTCAGCGGCCACCCGCCACTGCCGGTCATTGCCTGAACTGCATCCATGTAAATATGATCAAGATCGGGTCTTTCTTCCCGGTCAATTTTAATATTAATGAAATGCTCATTCATGATGGAAGCCGTGTCCTCAATTTCAAAACTTTCTTTTTCCATTACATGACACCAGTGACAGGCGGAATAGCCAATGCTAACCAGAATGGGTTTGTTTTCTTCTTTTGCTTTATTCAATGCTTCATCACCCCAGGGATACCAGTTCACAGGATTGTGGGCATGCTGCAGCAGGTAGGGGCTGGTTTCATGAATGAGATGATTAGTATGGCCGGGCATCTGTAAAAATTACAACAATGATTACACCGAAGTTCGCTGAAATAAATTCTATTAAAAAAGAAAAAGGACATCGTTGATGCCCTTTTATTATGCTTTTTCGATTAAAGAATTACTTTTTTTTAAGGTTAGATGCAAGGTATAGTTCCAGCGCTGTTACCATGCTCGGTGCCAGGGGTTGCGGAGCTTTGATTTCCAGTTTCAGGCCGGCATCTTCCACGGCTTTGAACGTATTGCTTCCAAATGCACCAATCACCGTTCCATTCTGTTTGAATTTTGGCATATTATCAAACAGGCTTTTCACACCACTGGGAGTGAAAAAACAAATCACATCATATTCGGTCCGTGTAAGCACTTCTTTTACATCATTACTTTGGGTGCGATACATAAAAGCAAGAGTAAATTCGCAATTATTATTCTTCAACCAGTTCACAATTTCATTATCCTGCTGGTTTTCGGAACAGACATACAGAAATTTTTCATTCTCTTTATGTTTGTTGATAACATCAAACATACTTTTGTTGCTTCCATCGGCGCCATAAAATACTTTCCGCTTTCTGTACAGGATAAATTTTTGCAGGAAAAGCGCCACGGCTTCAGTAATACAGAAATACTTGGTATCCTGCGAAACATTAATTTTTAATTCCTCGCAGGTACGAAAGAAATGATCTATTGCATTACGGCTTGTGAAAATAACCCCTGTATAATTCTGGATCTCGATTTTTTGCTTGCGGAATTCCTTGGCAGGGATAGCCTCCAAACGAATGAACGCCTTGAACTCAAGTTCAACGCTGTATTTCCTTGATAGCTCAAAGTAAGGTGATTTATCGCTTTCAGGCTTTGGTTGGGTAATCAGGATCTTTTGAATCGTCTTGGCCTGAAAGTCGGCCTTTTTAACCTCGTCTTTTATCATATTAGGTTCGACTAAAGTTGGCGGCAAAGTTAAGTACTAATACCGAAATACAATAGCAAGCCTTTGTAAAGCAGTAAAAGTGGAGCAATTTCAAAGGCAGATATGTATAAAAAGAAATGAAAAGGATTGACTTTGACCAGATTACGGACAACGGTATAGGTTAAAATAAACCTGTATAGGAACAAAAAGGCCAGCACAATCCAGGATAGCGTTAAAGCAACAGAATAAATATTTTCCAGAGAAAAAGCCAGTAAAATCAGAAATGGCAACAACAGTATGCCAATCATTTTATTAATAATGAAAACGATAAAAATATAAGCGTTTGCAGCTTCCTTGACATTGAATACCCAACCCGAAATTTTCAAACCCAAGAATTTGACAAGATAAGTAGCAGTAAGACCAAGGGCGCTGAACAGAAATAGCAACCAGAAATTATTAACCGGGTTCAACTTAAAATGATGAAGAAGAAATGTAATGTATAACCCGGCACTGATCACAAAAAAGCCATTCAACAATAAAGAAGGCAATGGCGTTTGCATTAATTGTTCCCCGATCTGCCTTTGCTTTATTGTGGTACGGAAAAAAAGCCGGAACAAATCGCTGAAATATTTGGGAAAAGCCCGGCGAAGAAGAGCAAAAATGATCAATAAAACTATAAGAGAATAAAACAGCGCTTCTTTGCCCGTAAACTGTTTAATCTCTAACCGGCTGCTTAATGGCTCTTTTGAAAAACCAAAATATGGATGCCGCTGCAATATCTGCTTGTTGATATTTTGAATGGAAAAAGGAAGTTCGGGTTCCAGTTCCCATGCTGAACCTTTGACGGGTTTTTTTGAAATAGAAATAATGGTTTGCACTGCCGGTAAGGAATCTTTTATTGTTGCAGTATCCTTTATCTGTAATGAATCGGGTTGAGGATGAACAGGTGAATCTGTGACTACCTGTGCGGAAATAGTTTCATTAAAAAAAAATTGAAAAAAAATAAAAAATAGAAATCTGTTCACTAAGGGAAGATTATGGATACAAAAGTATTGAAGTGTTCTTCGGCTGCGGCCATGATCATTAAAAATAATTCACAAACCCAAAGTGAATTTTAGACTGCCGCAAGTTGAATTGCGTATCATTTCTTTTACCCACAGCCCAGGCCAGGTTGAAAATGCCGGCTTTTGTTTCAAAGGCAAGACCCAGCCCCGTTCCAAAATAAGTGTAATTGATATTGTTGTTCTGGCTGTTGTTTCGTCCCCAGCCGCCATCGGCCAATACATAGAAAAAAGAATTTTGGCCCACCAGGTAGCGATATTCTACGGTGGCAATAGCAAATTGTGAAAGGTATTGGCTCTCTTCATCAAAGCCCCGCAGCAATTTATAGCCGCCTAACTGGAACAATTCATTACGGAAGACATTGCCGCTTTGAAACATTCCGGCATTCAAGGCTGTTTTTATCGTACTCCTTTGTTTGCCTAATGGAAAATATTTTGCAGCCATCAGCCTGACACGAAGCTGGTAGGTCTTCAACTTCACCGTATCATATAATTTTCCAAAATTATAAGAGGGATCGTTGGGGTCTTTTAATTCCAGTATCTCGTTATTTTTTTTCAATTTTTTTGTTCCCACCGATGTTATGATGCTGAATTCATTTCCCTTTTTAGGATTCATACGGTAATCAGTATTATTAAATCCGTAATCCACCCCCACATTTACCGAACTAACATCAGCCTCATCCGGCAATCTCCTGTTTTGCAAAATGAATGGCTTATTGACCCCGTTAACAATGGTCTGAAACTTCTGTATGAATAGTTTCCCGGCCTGGCTGGTATTTAAAATATATTGCACCCCCAATTGCAAATTCACATTCAGGAAACTGCTGTCTTTGCGAAACATGTCAAAAACAAAGTCAAGACCGAAAGCTGATTTAAAAAGATAGGGATGCTGATAAATTAAATTGAGCCTTTGTGAGGAAACCTGTAATGCCTGGAAGTTTAACCCGATCGTTTCGCCGGCGCCCAGTGCATTTTTTAAATTGAGATTTCCTTCACCCGTTATTAATAATTTTTTAGTGGATAGCTGGTTGTTGTTGGGAAGTAACCCGATCAGCACATTTACCTGGCTGCTTCGCTTCTGTTTCAGGTATAAATTCAATACAGAGCCTGTGCCCAACCTTGTAAGTGTAGGAGGCTTTTCCTCCTCAACATAGGTCAGTTCCCTTATTTTTTTACTGATGCGCAGCAACTTTTCTTTGCTGTACTTGCTGCCATTGGGAATATCAAGATACCGCTGCAGATAATTATTGGAAATTTTTGCGTTGCCATAAATCCGGATGCTGTCAATTTTATAGGGCGGTCCTTTATCCACTTTCAACAGGGCCGAAACCTTTTCATTGTTTATCTGTAAACTATCCAGAAAAACTTTTGCAAACGGGTAACCATTATTTTCAAGATGATCTAATATACGTTCCTGCCATAACTGCACCTGGGTAAAATCCATCGGTTTGCCGGCAAATAATTTTTCACGCCAGCCCACAGCATTTAGGAGGTTTGCATCTACCAGTTTCGCATCCAACAGAACCCATTGGTATGCTTCACCAACAAATAAAACAATGGCTGCAAATGCAGAATCATATTGCAGGCTATCAATAGAAGCCGTTACATATCCTTTCGATTGCAGATAACCCGGCAATTTAATAATGTACTCTTCGCAGGTAAACCGGGAAGCAAAATCTGTTTGTAATGCCAACCCGGATACATGAAACGCTGAATTCTTGTCAACAGTTCTTATATAAAGATGATAATTGTTTTGTGCTGAAGTATAAATACTCAGCAACAAAAGAACAAGAACCGATATTTGCAGTCTGAGTTTTATCATCCTCATCCCCTGCCCTTCTCCATAAATG
>JAHEZF010000005.1 GCA_023251215.1 Sphingobacteriales bacterium
AATACCATTTGTTTGGTTGTATGTTTATTTACTCATGAAATAAATCTTTTGAACCTGAAAAACTTTTCCCGAAGGTCCCAGGGACTCCTTTGAGGGGTTCCTTCGAAATAAACCTTCGTTATCTTTGTTTTTCAACTGCAGCAGATGACGATTCACAAAGAAGGATACAAGATCATTGCATTAACCACCATCCTTTTTGGCATTATTAATATTCTTTTTTTTTATTTGCTGAGTTTTGAATTGCCGGTTATCACACTTGTGGTTTTTATCATAACGCTTGGACTGCTTTTTATTATTATTTCCTTTTTCCGCATTCCCAAAAGAACACTGACGATTCGTGAAGATACTGTTGTGGCGCCTGCAGATGGCACAATAGTGGCCATTGAAGAAGTACAGGCGGATGAATATTTTACTGACCGGCGCATACAGGTTTCTATTTTTATGAGTCCCTGGGATGTACATGTAAACCGTAATCCCATTGCGGGGGAAATAACATACATCCGGTATCACAAGGGAAAATATTTAATAGCATGGCATCCTAAGGCATCTACCGAAAATGAAAGGTATTCTGTAGTGTATCGGAAAAACGGTAAAGAAATCCTGCTAAGGCAGATTGCCGGCGCATTGGCTAAACGGATCATTAATTATCTGCATATTGGTCAAAAAGCAGAACAGGCCGCCGAAATGGGTTTTATCAAATTCGGCTCAAGAGTTGATTTATTATTACCATTGAATATAAGAATCAATGTAAAGATGGGGGATAAAACAAAAGGAGGAGTAACCGTGATTGCAACTTGGTAGGGGCTTGATGTTTGTCATTTGGTTAAAATATTTTCTCCAGCTCTTTCAGGGAGGCCACTGTGTATGTCGGCTTTACGTCTGTTGTGATGTTATGATGATTCACAAAAACCTGGTCAATGCCGGCATTTATAGCGCCCTGTATATCCACTTCAATGCTGTCGCCTATCATGATGCTTTCATTTTTTGAGGCATGGGTTTTTTGTAAGGCAAAATCAAAGATCTCTTTATCCGGCTTCAGGCTGTTTGAGCCTTCGGATGTGATGATCTCTTTAAAAAAAGCATTTAGTCCTGAATATTTCAATTTACTATGCTGTGTTTTTTCAAAACCGTTGGTGATGAGATGCAGTTGATATTTTTTATCAGTTAAATAGCAGAGTATTTCTTTGGTATAAGGGAATAAGATTGTTCTTGTGGGCAGCAGGTCAAGAAACCGTACACTCATTTCTTTTGCCAGCGCATCATCGGCGATCTTAAAATCCAAAAGAGCCAGCGACATTCTTTTTATCCTCAGTTCATCCTGTTTGATAAAGCCATTCCTGTACCGCTCCCACAATTTTTCATTATGGACCAGGTAGTTTTTGTGAAAAATATCAAAATTGCTGACTCCCCTTTTTTCCAGCTCCAGTAAATGGTATAGTTCTTCGAGTGTAGCCCGGGCATTGGCTTCAAAATCCCAGAGAGTATGGTCGAGGTCGAAGAAAAGATGGCTGTATTTGCCCCTATCCCCTAAAGGGGGATTAATTTTTTTATTCATATTTATGTTTGCAAATTACATAACAAATACCTGAATTATGATTTCTCAAAACACCCCTTCAGGGGCTGGGGGTATGAATGTCATCATTACTGGTGCATCAAGGGGGATCGGAAAAGCTGTAGCAGAAATATTTGCTGCCAACGGGCATGATCTTTATCTCACTTCCAGGAACGAAGTGACTTTATATAAATGTGTGGAAGAGTTGATGACAAAATATCCCGATGTTACTATCAAAGCGAAACCATTTGATCTCAGTAAAAATGATGAAACGGTTGCATTGGGAAACTGGTGCCTTAAATACGGCGTTCCTGAAATATTATTTAATAATGCCGGATTATTTGAACCGGGAAATGTGTATAATGAACCCGACGAATCATTGGAAAGACAAATGGCAGCCAATCTTTATAGCGCCTACCATCTTACCAGGACGTTACTGCCTCCAATGATAGAACTGAGAAGAGGTCACATTTTCAATATGTGTTCTGTTGCATCCCTGCAGGCATATAAAAATGGAGGGGCATACAGCATCAGTAAATCTGCACTGTATAGTTTTTCAAAAAACCTGCGGGAAGAAATGAAACCCTATAACATTAAGGTGACAGCAGTAATTGCCGGAGCAGCCTATACAGATTCCTGGGCCTCCTCCGGAATTAAAAGGGAAAGATTCATGGAAGCAGAAGATATTGCTAAAATGATCTATGCTGCATCACAACTTTCAGCAGGAGCCTGTGTAGAAGAAATATTAATGAGGCCACAATTGGGAGACCTATAGAATATCGAACATCGAATACAGAATGATGAATGATGAAGTAGCGCTGGTTGAAAAAATTAAAAGATTTTGAATATTAAGCAGAATTGAAATACTGAAGTTAACAGATTGCAATTACTTCATCATTCGATATTCCATGTTCATTATTCGTTATTTCCACCGTACTCACTGTATTTATATCCTACGCCTCTTACGGAATGAAAATATTTCGGGTTGCGGCTATCATCTTCAAAGTATTTCCGGAAGTTGAGAATAAAGTTATCAATGGTCCGTGTAGTAGGATAAACGTTGTAACCCCACACAGCCTGTAATATCTTTTCCCGCGGCACCACTTCATTTTTATTTTCTATCAACAGTTTCAGCAACATGGTTTCTTTTTTACTGAGTTGTATCTTTTCGCCGCCGGTTTTAACTGCTTCCTGTGCTTTGAAGTCAATTTTATTATTTCCAAATGTATAGCTATTGCCAATCGTTTCTTTATCCAGTAATTTTTTGTTCTTATCAATTAGTTTTTGTACCCGGAGCAAAAGTTCTTCCAGGTTAAATGGTTTTGTCAGGTAATCATCAGCGCCTTTTTTTAACCCCAGCACCCTGTCAGCGCTGCTGTTTTTAGCGCTGAGGATGAGGATGGGCACTTCATTATTATTCAAACGGATTGTTTCAGTTACATTGATGCCGTCCATTTCGGGCAGCATCACATCCAGAATAATGAGATCGAAATATTCGGCCTGAACTGCTTTTAATGCAGCAGTGCCATCGTAAGCAGAGATCACATCATAACCTTTCAGTTCAAGATTCAGCTTAAGAGATTCATGAAGATTTTCTTCGTCTTCTACCAGTAAAACAGATGTTTTTTTTTCTCCGGACATTTTCTAAGTGTTGTTCAAAGTTCTTGGATATAATAAGCCTTCCTGTTCAGTTTTTATGGTCAGACGGAAACCGTCAGACCTATGTATAAAACGTAACAGCGAAGTTACTGCCAACAGAAGTATTGTTTGTCACTAAAATGTCGGCATTATGATCTTGGGCTATTTTACGGCATAGATAAAGGCCAAGGCCTGTGCCCTGGGTTTTTCGGGTAGCTTCATTACCGATACGGTAAAATTTGGAAAATATTTTTTTCTTTTCTTCCCTGGCGATACCCGGGCCTTCATCCATAATTTGTAAAACGATTGAGGATCTTTCTTTTTGCAAAGTCACAGTAATGGGGCTTTCCTTCGGAGAATATTTTATTGCATTTTCCAGCATGTTATTGATAAGCATCTGTAGCAGTAACGAATCACCATTTAAGTCAGCATCGGGCTCTATCAGCCCGGTAAAAACCCGGCTAGGATACCGGTCTTTGAAATCCTGAATGCAATCTTTCAGCAAATCCGAAAGATCGAGTTCTTCTTTAGATGATTGATATCCTCCGCCATCCAGTTGAGAGGCAATAAGGATATTGTTGGTCAGAAAATTGAGTCTTGCTGTTTCCTGCAGTGTCATACGGATCAGTTTTTTTTGTTTATCCGGGTCAAGAGAATATTTCTGCAGTGTTTCCAGATTCAGTTTGGCCACTGATATTGGAGTTTTCAATTCATGTGTAACAGCCATCATAAAATTCTGCTGCTGTTGCTGCATATAAAATTGCCGGCGAACAAAACGGTATAAAAAAGCGGCGCCTATTAATAGTAATAGAAAAAAAGTGCCTCCTTCTCCAAGATATTTTGTCTTATTTAACTTATAGCCAGTATTGATCCGGTTAAGTTCGGTTTGGTATACTACCGGAGTAGCATTTTTGTTTATTGTGGCTTTCAGCTTCTGCAACTCAAAATCCCGCATCATATCATTTTGTTTATTCAGCGAAATAAACCACCATATTAATGCAGCAATGATATAGGCAAGCAGCAACCAGTAAATAATGGTGGCACGAAGTAATCTTTTGCGGCTGCTGTCAGGCATAATAAAGAAGGTTATTATTTCTTTTCAATGCGCAGGCCCACATTCAGTACATTTTCCAGCGGGTCTTCTCTCATTATCTGCTCAATGATAAATGTATAACTGCCCTTTTTTCTGAAATATAGCTGCTGGTCCTGTGCCGTTAATGGAATACGGTGTTCATATATGTCGTCCATACCGCTGCCCAACCAGCCCTTATCAGTAGTGGCAAGCGGAAGGTCAAATCGTACTTTCTGAAAGCTATCCTGTTCCGGTTGTTTTGCATACAAATTAATATAGATGTTGTTGTAATTGTATTTATCATTATGCCGCAGCACCAGGAAAAGCCGGTAAGGAATGGAGGTATCTTTTATGATAAAAGTAAAAGAAGGTTTGAAACTGTTTTTCCACGCATGGCCGGGAATGGTTACGTTTTTTTCGTACAGGTCAATGCTTGTGCATGAGGAAATAATGTACGAAGTAAGAAAGATGAAGTACAATGTTCGAAACGAAGTTTTCAATAATGAGATGTTTTTACAAAACATTTAATACCTGTTCTTTTGCTTTTTCCAGTTCATTTTTCATCATCACAACGCATTTCTGTATGCTTGAGTCGTAAGCCTTGGAACCTGTGGTGTTGATCTCTCTTCCTATCTCCTGCAGGATAAATGAAAGTTTTTTGCCTTTGAACTCATCGTCTTCTGCCAGGATGTTTTTAAAATATTCACAATGATTTTTTAAGCGAACCTGTTCTTCATTGATGTCAATCTTTTCTATATAATAAATAAGTTCCTGCTCAAGCCGGTTGCCGTCATAATTTTCTTTACCTACATTTTCTTCAAGGAGCCTGATAATACCCTCCCGGATTTTTTGCTGGCGCAGGGGTTCCAATGTGGTCACTTCTTCCTGTTGTTTTAATATATTATTAATCCGAAGCGCCAGGTCTTCAGCCAGGGATTTACCTTCATCTATACGATGGATATCCAGGTTATCAATAGAAGTCTGTAAAATCTTCTTAAAACCCAACCATTCCGCGTCAGTTAAAGTTTCACTACTGGGTGTAATCACTTCCGGAAGTTTTACCAGGGTGCTCAGGATATGAGAGGGATCAAGTTTCAGGGCAGCAGACAACTCTGCAAGGGGTTTATAGTAAGCTTTAGCCAGATCAGTGTTAATGGTAATGGGCTTGGCATTACCGGTTTCTTTTAAACTGATGGTACATTCCACACTGCCGCGGCCCAGTTTTTCAGAAAGCAGGCGGCGTATATCAAATTCAAATGGTTTTAAAATACCGGGTAACTTTAATTGCAGATCAAACTGTTTGCCGTTAAGTGATTTGATATCAACTAAAAAAGTTTTATCACCGATATGGGCCTCGGCTCTTCCAAAACCGGTCATTGATTTCAGCATGCTGTATTTTTTTGAGATAAGGAGTAAAGATATTTTAATTATTGCATTAAATGGTTCAATACTTTTTCTCAGGGCAAGTGAGGAAAATATAGGGAAGAAAAATGCGATACAATATTTAAAGTTGCATCACCGGATAAAAGAGAGTGTAATAAAAAATCCCTCCGGAATACCAGAGGGATCATTTATATGGATGGGTTAGTAAGTACGGGAAACTTATTTCCCGGTACAATATTATAAATAATTTTCATTAACCAAAAAATTTTTTTAAAAAATTTTATTAACATTTTAGATGTTGCTGTGGATAAACACGCATAAAATTGCTATTGATTTATAAAATAATTGAACGTTGAAGTTGATAATAAATATTTATTTTTTTTATAGCTTCAAAATTTGTTTTTGATGATACAGTTGCCTGGCAGGCATTTCAGCTACTGGCGTTTTTTCCAAATTTATTTTTTTTATAATTGATTTTCTTTTTAAATAGAAATAGTTACTTGTTATTAGCATATCACCGGCTTTGATTTGTATGCTAAAAATTCTTTTTGGCATAGCTTACCGAAATAGCAATAAACGGTACAAAATTGCCTGTTTCTGTAAATAACAGCCAATCCGGGGCTTATTACCTTTGTACAAATTTATTTGTATGCGTTTTGAAAAGCCTGTTTCCCTGACCACCATCGCCCAACTTATTGGCGCCGAAATTGTCGGTAATAAAAACGGAATTGCGACCGGCATTAATGAGATACATAAAGTAGAACCCGGCGATCTTGTATTTGCCGATCATCCAAAATATTATACCACCTGCATTAATTCCGCGGCAACATTTATCATCATCAATAAAAAAACTGATTTCCCGGAAGGCAAAGCTTTGCTGATTGTGGAAGACCCCTTTGAAGCATATTTGAAAATTGCAGATCATTATCGTCCGTTCAACCCATCTATGAAAATGATAAGTGATACATCCATAGTGGGAGAAGGAACTGTCATTATGCCCAATGCATATATAGGTAATCATGTAAGTATAGGAACAAACTGTATCGTTTATCCCAATGTAACCATACTTGATCATTGTGTTCTTGGTAATCATGTGGTGATCCAGGCCGGAACGGTTATTGGCAGCGATGCCTTTTACTATAATAAAAAAACAAACCGGGATATTCATTATAAAAAAATGACCAGTTGTGGTCGGGTAGTAATTGAGGACTGGGTGGAAATAGGTGCCAGCTGTACTGTCGACCGCGGCGTAAGCAGCGATACATTAATCAGGACAGGTACCAAAATAGATAACCTGGTACAAATTGGTCATGATACCGTGATTGGTAAAAATTGCCTGCTGGCCGGGCAGGTGGGTATTGCCGGCGCCACAACTTTAGAAGACAATGTGATCCTTTGGGGACAGGTGGGTGTAAGTAAGACCCTGACTATAGGAAAAAATGCAATTGTATATGCACAAAGCGGGGTTAAGGATTCAATTGCCGGAGGCAAAAAATATTTTGGCTCGCCAGTGGAAGATGCAAGGGAAAAGATAAAAGAATTTGTCTGGATAAAAAGAATACCGAAGCTCTGGGAAAAAGTAATGGGGAAAAAGGGTTAAACAGTTTATCAATCCGGCAAATAATCATAAGGCAATTGATCTGCTAAATTCTTCCAGCTCCAGTAACCCTGGTTTACCCAATCCTTCTGGTCATAATAATAACCATTTTCTTTTATTGTAATCGCATCTTTCATGTCAATATATGATATCTGGGCACTTACATTTTTTGGCAAACCGGATTTTTTCAGGTACTCCGGTTCTGGTTTTTTCTTTGTATAAGTAACGCTTAATTTTCCGGGATACCATATTTCTATCTGCAGGGTACTGTCCAGTGCGCCATAATAAAGCGTATCATAGGGATCAGTTACTTTACTGAATTTAGTATCACTGTTTTCATCCAGCAAATCAATCAGCCAACCATCCTCAGCCAGGGTGCTGTCATAATAACTCCTCATAAAATGAAGCCTGGAACCATAATAAGCTTTTGTACGGTTCATATTCCATGTCTTTTTTTCCGCATCATTCCCTTCCATTTCCGTGTATAAACAATAACCACGGTAGGAATTGATATCGGTGTTATAATAGTACACAAATGAATCCAACTGGTACCGGAGATCATATCCCAATGCCTTATTCACGATCTGTAGCGGTTCTGTTGCCAGCACTTTCAGTTTATTGCTTCGTTTGGAATAATAGAATTTCAGAGCTTCTGGATTCAGTAACACACATTGCGCTGCGTTAGGTGTAGCGCCTATAAAATTGTTTGTAAAGAAATCCCCATATTTTTCCCATCCATCGGGCACTTCGTTGCTGTTTTTTATTACTACTTCAGTAAGGCTTTTGTCTTCTTTCACCAATAATATCTCCAGTTTAATATCGTCGTTGTTGTTGATGCGTACCAGTTGTGTTTTATATCCGGTATAGCTGATGATAAGATCGTACCCTCCGGATTTTAACTGCAGAGAAAACTCACCTTGTTTATTGGTTGCAGTACCCAGCGTGGTATTCTGGCAAAAAACAGAAGCGCCGGGGAGCGGTTCCCTGCTTGCAGAATCAAGGACTGAACCGGAGGCTGTGAGCTGTCCATGCACAACAAGGGAAAAGACTGTAAGTGATGACAGAAATAAGAAACGTGGTTTTTGCATAGAAACATGATTGGGGATAAAGATACGGTTTGCAATATTACGGATGCACCGGTTGAATGGCAGCTAAGTATTTTTCACAGGCATTTTTGACAGTTTTTTCCAATGGCATAAAGGAAAAACCCGGAAAAGTTTTCAAAAACTTATCATTTTGAAAATAAGTTTTACTCTGCGCCACTTTTGCACTTTCTTTTGTAAACAATGGTTTTTTGCCGGTAAAAAAAGATTTCAGTTTTTCCATTCGCCAGGCAATGGACATTAAAAGTGGAGTGGTTTTCCTGGAGGGATGTTTTTTGCCAAAACCATCAGCAACGCAATCCATTAGTTTTTTAAATGGCCATGTATCTCCGGTTACAATAAAACGCTGTTCTGTAATATCACTTTCCATTAACAACACCGTAACTCTTGCCACATCTTCCACATCTACAAAACTATTAATGCCAGAAATATACCATTTGAACTCATCGTAAATGTTTTTAAAAATGATGCAACTACTGCTATTCCAGTCGCCATAACCTAAGATGGTGCCGGGATTTAATATTACAATACTCAGTCCTTCGCTGGCGCCCCGCCATACTTCCAGTTCTGCCTTATGTTTGCTTTTGGCATAATGGGTGTTTACTGTACTGTCCTCCCATTTTGTTTCTTCGTTCACCTGCCCTCCTGTTTTTGTTCTTCCTAATGCTGCCACCGAACTTATATAGATAAAACGCTTTATGTTTTTTTCTAAAGCCATATTTACCACATTCGCTGTTCCTTCCACATTTACCTGGTACATGCTTTTGCGGTCTTTTTTTACAAAAGAAATAATAGCTGCAGCATGAATAATGATATCCACGCCTTCCATAGCATCCTGCAAAGCCACTACATCCAATACATCGCCTTCTATCCAGTCTACTTTGTCCAGTATTTCTTTTGGAATATAAAAAGGAAGTTTATTGTTGCGGCGGATAGCCCTTACTGCATATCCTTTTTCCACCAGGTGTTTGATGATGTAAGAGCCGAGAAAACCAGTACCGCCTGTAACTAATATCATTGAATAATTAAGATTGAAGATTTAATATTTTAAAGACAAATGCAATATTCAATTTTAAATATGAAATCCATCAATAATTGTAATATCCTTTTCCGGTCTTTCTTCCTAATTCACCCAATTCTACTTTTTCTTTCTGGATATATGAAGGCATTAGTCTTCCTGGTTTGTTCAATCTTTCATATATGGAACAGCTTACTGCATAATTAACATCATTACCGATAAGGTCCATGAGTTTAAAGGGGCCCATTTTAAATCCAGTGGCTTCAAGCAATGAATCGAGTTGTATAAAATCACTCAAACCTTGTTCCGCTAACCTGAGGGATTCAATATAATAAAGCCGGGCCACACGGTTTACAATAAATCCGGGAGAATCTTTGCAGATCACCGGGACCTTACCCATTTGTTTTGCCAATTCAATAATGATTCGTATGGTTTCAGCATTCGTATAGTTCGTAGTCACTACTTCTACAAGTTTCATAATGGGAGCCGGATTAAAAAAATGCATGCCGATTACCCGTTCAGGATTTTTAATTTTAGCAGCAATGTCATTAAGGGAAAGAGAAGAAGTATTGCTGGCAAAAATGCTTTCACTATGATTCAGTTCGGCCAATTGATTAAATAATGCCACTTTTAATTCAGTTTTTTCTATAATGGCTTCTATAAAAACGCCGGCAAGACAGGTTTGTATATCATCGGTGAATTGAATATGCCGGAAGATCATATTTTTCTGTTCAGCTGTTATTTTTCCTTTTTCGACCAGCAACTGCAGATTTTTTTCAATGCTGTTTTTTGCGTTTTCCAGCACAGCCGGGTTTAGTTCATATAAAATAACAGAAATCCCTGAATGTGCAGCTGCCTGTGCAATACCGCTACCCATAGTGCCTGCTCCGCAAACGCATATACTATTGATGGTCACCTAAAGAATTTATCACATAAAGATAAGTTGTTGATATTTCAGAAGCGATTTGTGACAAGTTTCTCTTACCTTATGCCAAAATTAACCATGGATTCAAACCCAACAAATGCTCCACTAAGTAATACACCCGTTTCAGTATCCACCGGAATGTTCGGCACTAAGATTCCTTCTGCTGTAGCATTTGCAGTTGGCATTCTTTTATTCTTTCTGCCTTTTTCAGAAATAAAGTGTGGCGGAACAACTATTATGAGTAAATCAGGAAAGGGTTATGTTTTAGGTGAAGACTGGAAATCCGTTGCCGGTTATGGAAAAGAAACAGCAGGAGAGATGACCAAAAAGACAACAACAAAAAAAGAAAACAATGCACAGATTTTTGCTATTGCCGCCCTGGCACTTGGCATTCTGGGTTTATTTTTATCATTTGCCGCAGGAAAGACAGCAGGAGCCGGAGGTATGGTAGCGGGCATTTTAGCCGGAGGCGCTTTAGTGGGTCTGATGGTAGAAGTGAAAAGCTGGTATAAAGATGAACTTGCAAAACAAGCAGCCGATAAGGTTAAGGAGGGTACTGATAATC
The DNA here is from genome assembly GCA_023251215.1 of Sphingobacteriales bacterium. Lineage (GTDB taxonomy): Bacteria > Bacteroidota > Bacteroidia > Chitinophagales > Chitinophagaceae > JAHEZF01. Next base: position 10,854 of record JAHEZF010000005.1, read on the forward strand.
TTGGCCTGGATAAAATAGGAAATTCTGTGGCGCCAACCCTTGGATTTACTCCCTGGTTTTATGTGGCTGTTATTGCTTTTTTGGCTGCGGCATTTTTTTGTTACCAGCGAATGCGGTCTGTCAGGATCTAAAATAGTTTTTGCAGATTATAGTTAAGTGTGATTGACAAAATATTTTTCACAATATTATTCATCACCAAAAACAACTACTATGGACAGGAAAACATTCACCATCATCTTAGCGGTCGTTTTGATCGGCTGCTTCTTTTTACCGTACTACAAATTTCTGGGGGCAGGGATAAGCGGCTATGATTTTGTATTCAAAACAGGAGGGGATTCCTGGGAAATGTATATCTGGCTGCTTGTTCCGGTACCCGGCCTTCTGCTGTTACTTGGCGCTTTGAACAAGGAGAACTATATACTGGGGCGGGGACTACTATTATGGCTGCCATTGCTTGCGTTAATATATATGCTTATTGTCGGACCGATGATCCATGGTACGGCCATAGGAGATACACTAAAAGCAATTGGAAAAGATTATGGCATTGGTTTATGGATAACAATAGCTGCATCTCTTGTACTGGCATTTTATAATCCCAAAGCAAAAGCTTAGCAATAAACTTTGTTTAATTTAAACGGCTCTTTTATTGAGCCGTTTTTTATTTGCTTTAATGGGATGGTAAACAGGCATATTGTACCCGACTATTTAGCAGAAATTCAGAAAGGATTCCTTAAATTCACAGCTTTTCAATTTCATGCGAATCTTTCTTGCAATAATCTGTTGCTGTTTTGTCGTGAACAGCCATGCTCAAACATTTGACTGGTGGGCCCGTAATGTACATTGGGACGGAGTAAGCCCCTGGCAACGATATATTATCAGGCTTCCCGGTTTTCTTGGCCCCAATGCGCTGCCGGTTCCTGCTATTACTAATGGCAGTATTGATAGCAGTACCTCCCTTGCAATTACAGGCAATCTTCACTTTTCAAAAGGGGATAATACAAAGAATCTTGTTATATATGGTAATTACTGTTTGATTAAAAAAATTATTTCCTTTGATGCATCCTGGGTGCCTTATGAGCATTTTACGATGAGCAATGTAATAAAAGAAAAACGGCATGTTTTTTCAGATTTTTATTATAACAGGCATTCATCAGGAGAAATTCATCTGAATACAACTATACAGCTATTGAACCGGTACAGGAAAAATATTCAGCTTGCTTTACGGGTTGGCTACCGATATCCCTCCGGCTCAGGTTTGGGTTCAGCACGGGATACGGATGCTCCTGGTTATTATTTTGATCTGTCCTTTGGAAAACCTTTTCATTCTTCCGGGCTTAAGTGGATCGGGATGCTTGGTTTTTATTCCTGGCAGATAGATAATACTTATTTCAGGCAAGATGATGCCTTTTTATTTGGTAACGGAGTAGAATGGAATTCAAAAAACTTTAAGTTGCAAACTTATGTTGCAGGCTACCTGGGGTTTTTGGGGAAGAGCGGAGACAAACCCATAGTTTTTCGAACCAGTGCAGAAAAGAAATTAAAACGAATCGGCTTGCTTCTCCGTTTTCAACAGGGGCTGCATGACTTTAAATATACCAGTGTAGAGTTTGGGGCTAAATACTATTTTAAAAACTGCAACTAGCTTTAAACGAATTCATATTACCGATGTAAACTGCTTCAAAAACCGTACATCATTCTCACTGAACATACGAATATCATTAATGCCATACTTTAACATGGCGGGACGTTCGATACCCATGCCGAAGGCAAAGCCAGTGTATTTACCGGGATTGATGCCGCAATTCTGTAATACATTCGGATGTACCATGCCGCATCCAAGAATTTCCACCCAACCTGTTTTTTTGCAGATAGCACATCCTTCGCCACCGCAGATAAAACAGCTTATATCCATTTCAGCGCTGGGCTCAGTAAAAGGAAAATATGAAGGCCGGAAACGAACTTTTACATCTTTACCATACATTTCTTTTACAAAAAAATAAAGTGTCTGCTTGAGATCAGCGAAAGAAACATTTTCATCAATATATAATCCTTCCACCTGGTGAAAAAAACAATGGCTTCTTGCACTCACGGTTTCATTTCTGTACACACGGCCCGGCATTATCATCCGGATGGGCAGTTTGCCTTTTTCCATTTCACGTATCTGTACATTACTTGTATGTGTACGCAATAAAAAGTCGGGATTTTGCTGAACGTAAAATGTATCCTGCAAATCACGGGCAGGATGATGGAGTGGCAGATTCAATGCGCCGAAATTGTGCCAGTCATCTTCTATTTCTGGTCCTTCAGCTACTGCAAATCCCAATCGTTGAAATATGGAAACAATCCTGTTTTTCATTAATGTTACAGGATGGTGGCTGCCAAGAGGCATTGTATCGCCGGGAAGGGTAAGGTCTGACTTGTCGCTGTCCCGATAGCTATCGGGAGCTGGTTGCTGGTTACTGATTGTATCTTTTAAACTTTCATATTTATTTTCAACAAAAAGTTTAAAGTCATTCAGTATTTGTCCAAATTCTTTTTTCTTTTCAATGGGTACATTCTTCATTTCACCCATAATGGCTTTTACAATACCTTTTGTCCCCAGCCATTTAATGCGGAATTCTTCCACCGATTTGTCATCAATAGAAGTAAAAGCTGCGATTTCTTTTTTATAATCGTTGATCTGATGCAACACTTGTTCCATAAAAACAAAGATAAACCGGGGCCAGGTCCGGTTAAAATGAATTTTTAGCGTTGCTTTATAAATTCATAACCTGAGTTTCATGCTCAGGTTGGCCACCCTGCCATCGATCGGCGCCCAGAGTTGTTTGAATCTTGGATTGACAGTTGGGGGAAGAGCAATAGACTCCTTTTTAGTTTGCCGGTAATTAAACAGGTTTTCGCAGTTAAGAACAAAAGAAAAACGGCTGAACTTGTACTGCAACATGGCGGCTGCAATAAGAAAAGAAGGACTCCGGCTGCCACCTTCTAAATATTTCCTGCCTGTATAGGAGGCTTCTATGCAGCCGCGGAAATGTTTTGAGAATTCATAAGAAATAACGCTGGCAAATTTATTGCGGGCACTTAGTTCAAGATAAGGATGAACAGGATCATATTTTTTTTGTGCATCGGTTATTGTATAACCGAGGTAGGCTTCCATACCTTCATAAGCGACCTGTAACCATGTTTCGATACCCTTTGTGACAATGGGTTTTACTTCATTGTACCAGGAAATGGAAGAACCGGTTTTTTGAATAACCAATGTGTGACTGATCTGTGTTATATAAAACGACTGGTTGATGGTTACGCTTACATCACCCATAGTTTTTTTAAAATTTATATCCCAGTTAATCCCTGATGATCTTTCAGCTTTAATATTTATCAGGGGTTGCAGCCTGGCATAATCTCTTTCATCAAGTTCGTCTCCGAATACGGTAGGTACCAAATATCCCATACCCCCTCCTAATCTGGTGGTCAGTTGGCGGTTTAATTTATATAACAATGATATTCTTGGCAGCAGAAATACTCCGTATTTATTATGAAAGTCACTGCGCAGCCCCCCTTCAACTGTGAATTTGGGATGTATCTTCCAGTCATCCTGTATAAACAAACCCAGGGTAAAATAATGGTAGTTACGGATAGGGGTGGTGTCGGGCAAATGTTTTTTGAATACATCACCGTTCAGGTTAATGCCGGCCACCACATCATGCTTTTCTTTTTTCTTTACATACGAAGCTTCTGTATAAAAAGAAATCTGCCTTGCCTTCATGCTGAAAACATTTGTGGTAATGTTCCGCTTGTATGTACTCATGTTTGCTTTCATGGTAAACTTATCCGTGCGGCTGATCCTGTTATCCCAAATAGCATGAATGGTGTTGCGGTAAGACTGGTTTTGAATAAAGAACTGGTGCCGTGAACTGGTCAGATCGGCCAGCACCAGCATATCACCGCCCTTCCTGTCTTCGAAATTGCTGTTGACTCCGATTGAAAAAGTATTTTTTTCATTTGGGTAAAAGAAAAAAGTGGGGTGCAGGAAAATTCCTTCTACTCTTGCCACATCACTGAAATCGTCTCTGTTTTTATCCATCTGCTTCTGAAAAGTTCCGCCGCTGAAAAAAGTATAACCCTGCTTTTTATTTCTTTCAGACAGGTAAAGATTCAGATTGTATTCTTTCAGTGTGGAGTAATTCAGCAACAGGCTTCTTTCGGGTACGTCTTGAAGCGGCTTTTTAGAAATGATGTTGATAAGGCCGGCAATAGCACCGCCGCCATATAGCGTAGAACTGGCGCCTTTGATAATTTCAACCTGTTTCAGATCCAACGGTTGAATCTGCAGAATGCTGAAACTGCCGGCATAGCCGCCAAACAAGGGCAAACCATCCCGCAATATCTGTGTATAATCGCCGGGCAATCCCTGTATGCGCAGATCAGTGCTACCTGTTACAGCAGATAATTGCTGGTTTTGAATGCCTGCCACATCGCCCAGCAGGTTCGCTACATGTGCTGGTTTTACACCGCTTTCTTCTTCCACTTCTTCAGCTCCCAGCACTTCCACACGGGTAACTGTATTTTCAATCCGTGAGTCTGTTCGTGAAGAAGCGATGATCACCTTTTCAATTTCTTTTTCTTCGGGTTCAAGTGTAATTACAACAAGAGGATCTTTTCCTGAAATTGGGAAATTTATTTCTATTGATTGTTCTTTGTATCCGATGCTGGAAAAAACAAGCACCTGTTTACCCGCGGGAATATTTTTCAGCAGCACCTTGCCGTTGGCATCAGATGTGGCGCCTTTACCCGAACCTTTCAGCAATACAGATACATCGGCCAAAGGTTCTTTTGTCCCAGCGTCCTGAACAATGCAGGAGAAAATATTTTGGGCAAAACAACTGATTGTAACCAGGCCCACCAATAAAAGGAGTAAAACTTTTTTCCTGACCATGAACCGGCAAGTTACAAAGGCTTTGCAATTGAAAGCAGCTATCGGTATTCTTTCATGTTAAACTTGTAGGTTTGTAATAAATTCATTTTCGCATGGCCGATTATCTCAATATTTCCGATTTTCTTTTGCCCCTTAACCTGCATGAAATTTCACATGATGAAAGATACAGTGAAGGACAACTGGGATATGACATTGCCTTATATGATGAAAAGTTTCCCGATATAGATGAGGCGCAAATTGTACTGCTGGGCTGCGGCGAACAAAGAGGCAGCGGGTTGATCCATGGACAAAGCGAGGCGCCTGATATTATCCGTCGCCAGTTTTATTCATTGTATTACTGGCACCATGATATTAAAATTGCGGATATCGGCAATATTAAAACGGGGTCATTGTACACAGATTCCTATGCGGCATTAAAGACTGTAGTGTATGAACTGATAAACGACGGAAAAACAGTGATCATTCTCGGGGGCTCGCATGATCTTACCCTATCGCAATACAATGCCTATGCCGATATTAAAAAGGCAATTGAAGCCAGTTGTGTAGATGCGCTAATTGACCTGAACCTGGACTCTCCATTCCGGCATGAAAATTTTTTAATGGAAGTGCTTACCGGCGAGCCTAATTTTATCAGGCATTACAATCACATCGGTTTCCAGAGTTATTATGTACATCCGCGGATGCTGGAAACAATGGATAAGCTTCACTTCGATTGTTATCGTGTGGGCAGTGTAAAAGAAAATATTGATGAAATGGAGCCGGTGATACGTAACAGTAATTTATTCAGCTTTGATATAACAGCGATTGCCCATACTTATGCTCCTGCTAATTCTCTTTCTCCTAATGGTTTCAATGGTGAAGAGGCCTGTGTGCTGATGCGCTATGCCGGTATGAGCCCGAATGTAAATACGATTGGCATTTATGGATATGATGTAACGCAGGATAAAAATGAACTGACCGCCAAACAAATTGCCAACATGCTCTGGTATGTGCTGGATGGCCGCAGCCGCGGAAGGAGGGAAGCACAGCTGGATGAAAAAGATTCTTTCAACGAATACCATACGGCTTTTGCCGAAGTGGAAACTACTTTTTTGCAAAGCAAAAAGACCGGGAGATGGTGGATGCAGTTGCCCGATAAAAAATTCATCGCCTGCAGTTACAAAGATTATTTGCTGGCCAGTAGTAATGAAATACCGGAACGGTGGTTGCGGGCACAGGAGAGGGAGTAAAGCCTCCTGTTCCCCGAAGGGGGAACTTAGATCCGATATTCATTTTACATTCTCAACTTTCTGAAAGAAGTAAATCGTAATTTCAATTAGCTGAGTCTCTATCCCCTCCTTGGAGGGGCAGCGGGATTTAGTTATAAGGAAATTTACAAAGGGGGTGGGCTAAAAGGTTCAATAATCAATATTCAATGTACAATATTCAATTCCAAAAGAAGCAGTACACTTTCTCATTCCTCATTTCACATTTCTTATTTCTTATTCTTCTTGCTTCCTGTTCTGTTCAAAAACAAATTGACCGATCAGCCAACGCAGATGTATTAAGCAACAAAGCCTTGACCACCTCCCATGTCGGCATCAGCATTTTTGAACCGGCAGCTAATAAATACTGGTACAATTACCAGGGCGATAAATATTTTGTACCTGCCAGCAATACCAAGCTGCCCACCTGTTATACAGCGATGAAATATTTGGGGGATAGTTTGGTGGGGTTGAGGTATGCCTTCTCAAAGAGTAAGCGGACTTCAGAAGTGATTTT
>JAHEZF010000107.1 GCA_023251215.1 Sphingobacteriales bacterium
TTTTTATTTTTACTATCATTTGGCAAACCTCATTTCCTATCTTGCAATATGACCAAACAGGAACGTTATAATTTTATAATTGATTATTTCCAAAAACATTCCCCGGAACCAGAAACAGAACTGATGTATGTTGACCCTTATGAATTATTGGTAGCTGTTATTTTGTCTGCCCAATGCACTGATAAAAGAGTGAACATAACGACTCCGGCTGTATTTGAGAAATATCCCGATATAAGATCATTGAGCAAAGCCACATTTGATGAATTGTTCCCTTTTATAAAAAGTATTTCTTATCCCAACAATAAAACAAAACACCTGATCGGCATGGCAAAAAAGGTGATGGAAAAATTCAATGGAAAAATTCCAATGACCGTAGAAGAATTAATGCAATTGCCGGGAGTGGGAAGAAAAACAGCCAATGTGATCACTTCGGTCATTGATAAACAACCCAATTTTGCTGTGGATACACATGTTTTCAGAGTGAGTAAAAGAATTGGCCTGGTTCCGCAAACGGCATCTACACCTTTTGCCGTTGAAAAAGAATTAATAAAAAATTTTCCGGTTGAGTTAATCCATAAAGCACATCACTGGCTCATTCTGCATGGTCGTTATATCTGTGTAGCAAGAAATCCAAAATGCGATCAATGTGGACTCCGTCCGGCTTGTAAATATTTTCAACGTTTAAATTCCAAAACTTATTTATCATAACAAGTTGGTTATAAATTCTTCAGCTTGCTGTTATTTTTTCACCGATCACCAGATTGCTTTCACCTAAATCCCTATAGCAAACCAAGCTTATTTAGTAGCTTTGTTTTTCATTTCAAAAAATAGAGATGCAATAGCCTCCGGTAGCTTATGAAAATGAAATTGTGCTGTTGGAATCAAAAATAAACTGACATGGAAACAAGTTTACATCCTTTTGATGACACTGACATTAAAAGCCGCCTTTCTTTCCGTCCACTGGTAGAAGCGTTGAAAAAAAATCTGGCTGAGGGAAATCCCGGTATGCAAAAATTGTATGGTCGTGTGGTTGCAGAAATTGAATCACACCCTGAATTATTGCAGCCCATCACCGATCTTTCCATTCTGGAACCGCATACTGAACTGATACAGGAATTACTGGCTTCCGTTTTCCCTCCTACTACACCTAATACTTTTTATGCCGTTGCTGTACCATTTAAATTTCAAACTGTTTATGCCTCCCGCCCTTTCAAAACTTTATTTCTTAAACCGGGCAGCATTGAGATCCATGTCCCTAATGAACAAGTAGAAAAAAGTCTTGATCAGGAAAGACTGGAGTTTGCCTGTGGTATGATCCTGAAAAAATTTTGTAGTTATAATTATACTCCTGATACAGCTCGTTCAGTTTTTCCTCATACTGACCCGCATACAAAATTGACCAGGTACCTGGAACTACGCATTGATACCCGTTTCATTGATGTTAATCCAATTAATGAAATGCCTGCCTTACCGAAGGACATTATTTGCCAAACTACCCGGTGTATCAAAACAGTAGATGAATTAATGGAAGAAATCCCATTGGGAAAATTTGTTTTTGATGGTATCAGTGTTATTCGTGTGAATGATGTTACTGACCAGGAAGTGATCACACAAATGAAGAACAGCCTGCTCAACATTAATGCATTCGCTGATGCTTCTGTTTATACTGAATTAGAATCGCACATTCAAAGTCTCATTGGCTTGAAAGATATTAAGATCGGCATCACTCCTTTCTTCAAAGTGAACGGCCATTATGTTTATTCTGATCTGCACAATAGTAATAGTTTACTTTTTAAACATTTTCATTCCATCGCAGACAAAGATGACGCAAGCGACTGTTGTAAACTTTTATTCAGGGAAAGTAATAGGCCCGTGATATTTCAAACATTAAATGAGCAGACATTATCAGAAGTGGATTACCTGCAATACTATTACATGGAGGGTGGACGCAGCCTTATCATTTGTCCGCTAAAACAAAATGGTGAATTGCTGGGCATTCTTGAAATTGTTTCTGAAATTCCGGGCAAACTCACTCATACACATGTGACCAAAATTGAAGCTGCAATTCCTTTATTCACTCTTGGTCTGGAAAAATCTCTCGAAACTCTCGATAACCAGATTGATAAAGTGATCAAAGAACAATTCACTGCTGTGCAGCCGGCTGTTGAGTGGAAATTTACTGAAGTAGCGTTGAATTATATTGTGAGCCGCCAGAAGCATGATGATGTGAAGATGGAAAAAATTAGTTTCACTGATGTATATCCTTTGTATGGCGCTATTGATATTCGCAACTCCTCCACTGAACGTTCACATGCCATTCAACTGGATATGATAGAACAATTGGAAATGGCAAGAAAAGTATTGAAGAAAGCACAAGCTGATATGCCTTTTCCTTTGTTACAGGAAATAGAATTCAAAGTAGATAAATATATCGCTTCCGCTACTGATGTATTGTTATCGGATGAAGAGATCGGCATTCATGATTTTTTGCAGGGACAAATAGTATCCATCTTTAATCATATTCAAAGCACTCAGCCTTCTGTGGCCAAAGAAGTGGGACAATATTTTGCCAGCCTTGATCCACAGATCGGTATGATCTATCATCATCGTAAAGAATACGAGCAAAGCATTGGCCGTATAAATGATACGCTGGCTCATTTTATTGATAAAGAGCAGGCCGCTGCGCAAAAAGTTTATCCGCATTATTTTGAACGTTATGTCACTGATGGCGTGGAGTTCAATATTTATATGGGCCAATCACTCACTCCCCGAAAAAAATTTGATGAGATCTACCTGCGCAATATGAAGATGTGGCAATTATCTGTATTGGCAAAGGCAGCCAGAATAACACATAATCTTGAAAAGCATTTGCCGCATGCTTTGCTTACAACACAATTGATATTGGCACATAGCATTCCATTGTCCATTAGTTTCCGCACCGCAGAAAGAAAGTTTGATGTGGATGGTGCTTATAATATCCGTTATGAAATAATTAAAAAACGTATTGATAAGGTTCGTATCAAAGAGACGAATGAAAGATTGACGCAACCGGGTAAGATTGGGATTGTTTATTCACAGGCTAAAGATGCTACTGAATACATGGAATACATCGAATTTCTTCAGAATCAAAAACTGATAAAGCCTGGTGTAGAACAACTGGACCTGGAGGAATTACAAGGAGTAGTTGGATTAAAAGCATTGCGGGTAGAAGTGAATTTCGAGCATGAAGCAAAGATTGTCCCTGGGACTCCTTCCGGAGAAAGCAAAATAGAATTATCTAACACTACTACGCAGCAATTGATTGGGAAATAGATTCCAGGAAAATTATTGATGCTTCACTGACTCTCAACATCAGTATTTCCTTTTATCAAAACTGCCACCCAAACGTTACCAACGGTAAAGTTTCTTCATCAGAAACTGTTACGGATGCAGTGATCGCCACTCTGCGGAAAGGTGAGAACCAAAGTCCGCCACCATAACCTGTATGCCATTTGGAAGAGTTATCATTGCTCACCCACACTCTGCCCACATCATGAAAGAATAAAACTCCCATGGCGCCGGGGAAAAGATAAAAACGAAAATCAGCCACTTTAATACGCATCTCCACATTATTATAGGCCATGCTCTTTCCGGCAAAGCGGTATTTGCGGAAACCTCTCAGGTTTTCTGTGCCACCGAGATATTGCGCTTCGAAAAATTCAAAGTCATTATTGAAATTGATGCCGCCGCCGAAACGTGTGGCCAATACAACACCTGCTTTTTTGGTGAAGCTCATATATAATGAGAGATCAGAATTAAGTTGCGTCAGATTATTGCTGAAATCATTCATCCCATTCAATACACGCAGCGTTGTTTGCCAGTTGATGCCTCTCACCGGCATGAGTTTGTTGTTACGGGCATCAATGCCCACAGTAAGCTGACCTCCCAGCCACGATTTGCTTTTGGTAAGTGTGGCAAGGTTAAGGCCATTGGCGGGAGCATTCAGAATGTAACGGCTTTTATTATCTGTTGAATCAAAACTGTAGAACTTATACAACGGTCCCCAGGTTATAGAGAATGCAGAACCCATTTTATGCCTTAGCGATAAACCCAATTCACTGATGCTATAACGGGCCCTGTAATATTTTACTTTTTCCGGCTTTGTCTTATCAAAAACAGTTTCGTTACCATAACTGAAAAAGTTGGTTGTATTATTCGGGGCTTTGATATTAGCATCCAGCAAGAGGTCGGTTTTGCCAAATACATCAGCAAACTCTCCGTTGTATTTAAAAACATAGGCCTGGGTTGACAAGGAATGATTCACCGAAAACTGGTGCACTTGTGCAGACGGCGATTTGCGGAAACCTTGTTTCGTAAGCCTCAAAAAAGCTCCGAGATATAATCCGTCATCCGGATTAAAATTCGCAGAGAGGAACGGCATCCGGGTATTGTATTTAAAATACTTCCAGTCAAATTCATTCACTGATGCTTTGTCGGATAATTTTTTTCTGAAATTATCCTTGCCGGTAAATTCATTATTCTCCGTATTCAGATCATACACCAGGGCTTTGCCGCCGGAAGAAGCATTGCTTTCAAATACGTCCTTACCAATACCCCCAATGATACGGATCTTTATTTTATCGTTGTCGCCATTCATGATGAACTTGTCATCACCGCCCAGTCCATATAAACGTATTTCTTTGGTTACATTGGGGTCAAACTTCCTGTTGTACAATTCATTTTTTACTTCGCCTTCTTTGTTGATCTTTTTTATTAAAACCAATACCGATCCGTCGTCGTTTCGGTTGATCTCGAATTGTTCTTTTTTATCGCTGCCGAATACATGGACTATTTTGGAAATAAACCGGTAATAGGTCATCATTTCATCGGCAAAATATTTTCTTCTTTCTTTCAGTTTCGCCACGATCTCATTTTTAGAAGCCATTTTCCTGATCTCCGGCGGTTGCTGGGTTAATGCTTTTTCAATTACTTCATCTGTCATTTTGGGTAAAAAATCTTCCACGGCTTTTTTCCAATCTTCTTCATTCATTTCATTCAGAAAATTTCTGTCCAGATTTCTCGCTGTGAAATTATAAGTCTTGATATTCCGGGCATGAGGACGGAAGCCTTGTATTTGCGGTGCCAGCCAGTTTTGTCTTGCAAAAGAGGGTACTATTCCTTCGCTGATAAAGAAAGGTTGGTCCCTGTCCCGCGGCAATGCCAGGAATTTTTTTCCGCTTCCTTTTTCTTCATCGGCCCATAGCCACTGGTCTTCATGACGGTCAAAATCCATCATGAACATATCCAGCAAGCGGGCATTCAAAAATGCTTTCTGATCAACGCTGTTGTCATTATCTTTTTTCAATGAAGTAAACATTTCATCCGTAGTGTTTGTTTTTTTAAATCCACCGGGAATTCTTTCTTCTATGAAATAAGCTTGATTGCCAAAATCTTTTCTGTATTTCCCCAACTGGGGATCATCTGCCACATACACAACCCGTGGATGTGAATTGGGTACCCCTGCTGCAGTGGCTAACGGAGGAACAGACAATGATGCATATGGATAAGAAGCGGAAACACCGTCTGAAATGAGTTCTTTTGCAAAAGTGACCCCTCTCAGTTCGGGAGGTAATGCGGCATCAGTTACACTTTTCGATACGGATCTTAATACATACTGATTGCCATTGGCATCTTCGAGGCGCAAAGATTTTGTTTGATGGCCGCCGCCTCTTCTTATAGGTGTCAATCCGCCGGATTCTTTGCTCAGATCAATGACGGGAACACGGATAGGTTGTGTCCATTCGTTGCGGTAATTTTTTCCCATCAGTAATTTTTTCAATCCTCCTGCATGCAGTTGAGTGGATGCAACAATGGTCATCGAATCAGGGAATGTTACTTTTTCTTTTTCTACAAATGCTTTTTGTGGCGGAGGAATGGTTTTAAGCGCTGTAGCAAATACGGGCTGCGAAAGATCGGCGCTGCCAACTGTATAAAATTTTACTTCCACTTTTCCATCTGTACTTACTTCAATGGCGGCAAAACCATTCGCATTTTTAGCAAACACTGTGTTCTTTCCTTTTTTTACTCTCGATGT
>JAHEZF010000108.1 GCA_023251215.1 Sphingobacteriales bacterium
TGTGAGGACAAAATGTGGGGTTGCACTCTTCAATTTTCTTAACAAGTTCTAAATGGCGAAGACTAAAGCCATTTACCCTATAGCATCGAGGTGCTGTTGTAATTCCATTTCGGTTTTTACCAATACATCTCTTGCTTTACTGCCCTGGTTGGGGCCTACAATACCAGCTGCTTCCAGTTGGTCCATTAACCTTCCGGCACGGTTATAACCCAGTTTCATCCTTCGTTGGAGCAGGGAGGTGGAACCAACCTGGTTTTGTACAATCAGTCTTGCAGCATCTTCAAATAAAGCGTCCCGGTCGGACAAATCAAAATCATTTCCCTCCAGTTCTTTTTCATCAATATATTCCGGCAACAGAAATGCCTGGGGATAGCCCCGTTGCTCACCAATAAATTCAACAATGCGTTCTATCTCCGGTGTGTCAACAAACACACATTGCAAACGGGTCACTTCCCCGTGATGCGAGATAAGCATATCACCTTTCCCAATCAGTTGATCAGCGCCACCGGAATCAAGAATCGTTCTTGAATCAATCTTGGATGTTACTTTAAAAGCAATGCGGCAGGGGAAGTTTGCTTTAATGGTACCGGTAATAATATTAACGGATGGACGTTGCGTTGCAATGATGAGATGAAGCCCCACAGCCCGGGACAATTGCGCCAGCCGGGCAATCGGCATTTCAATTTCTTTACCCGCCGTCATGATCAGGTCGGCAAATTCATCAATCACCAGTATAATAAATGGGAGATACTGGTGTCCTTTCAGGGGATTAAGTTTGCGTTTGATGAATTTTTCGTTGTATTCTTTGATATTCCTGGCATTGGCTTCTTTCAATAAATCATAGCGGTTGTCCATCTCAATACATAGAGCATTCAAGGTCTGCACCACTTTTTTTGTTTCGGTAATAATGGCATCTTCTTCGCCTGGTAATTTGGCAAGAAAATGTTTTTCAATATGGCGGAATATATTTAACTCCACTTTCTTCGGATCTATCAATACAAATTTGAGCTGTGACGGATGTTTTTTATACAAGAGTGAAACAAGAATGGCATTTATCCCTACCGATTTACCCTGGCCGGTGGCGCCGGCCATCAGCAGGTGGGGCATTACCGCAAGGTCAACAATATAATTGTCGTTGTCAATCTTCTTGCCGATTGCAATAGGGAGGCTGTAATTGTTATGTTGAAATTTTTCAGAGGCCAGCAATGTTTTCATGCTGACGAGGGTCTTCTTTACATTGGGCACTTCAATACCGATGGTTCCTTTGCCGGGAATAGGAGCAATGATCCGGATACCCAGCGCCGCAAGACTCAATGCAATATCATCTTCGAGGTTCTTGATCTTTGAAATACGAACACCGGCTTCCGGAACAATTTCATATAACGTAACAGTAGGACCTATTGTAGCGCTGATCTTCTGGATCTCAATATCATAATTTCGCAACGTAGAAATGATCTGGTTCTTGTTATTTTCCAGTTCGTTAGCATCCTGGATAATTTTTTCACTGCCGTGTGTATCAAGCAGGTTTAGTGATGGGTATCTATAATCTCTTAAATCAAGTGTGGGTTCGTAAGGTGGAAGATTTTCATAGCTTTTTTCATCAGCTGTTTCTTCAGAAACTGTTTTTATTTCCAGTTCCAGTTCTTTTTCTATGTGTTGCCCGGTTAGCGAAAGTTTTATTTCTTTTTCAGCAGGCTTTTCATTGATGTCTGCCATATCATGTTTGTGAAAGATCTCATTCACAATTTCGCTTTCAGGATTTACCTGCTTTCCTTCTTTTGACCCGAACTGCCCTTCCGGCATTTCTTCTTTTTCAACTATTTTAAAATCATGAAGGGGCTTATCTGTACCAGGAAAAACAACCATTCCCCCGTCCTCTTTTATGGAATTACCTTTCTGCCCTGTTTCATTATTTTCATTATACAGATCATTGATGGTCCTGTCACCTGTTATTATAAAAGGCACTTCCCCTGTTTCGCTTTCTGTTTTTCCATCTTCAAATAAAGTTTCTTTCTTTTGAGGTAAATTAAAAGCAGGATTAAATTGCCAGATGATGTACCCCAGGGCTAGGACTAACAGAAGGGCAGCCGTTCCAATAGTGCCTATTGCTCCTGTCAGCCATTGACAGATCATATTACCTACACCGCCCCCCCAGGAAAATCCGCTTGCCCCAAAAATAAATGAAAGAGAAACAGACAAGACTAATAGTCCTATTGTCACATATTTCATATTTCTCCAGATAGAAAATACTTTACGCCGGAACAACAGGTTAACCCCAACAACAAAAAAGAAAGTACATATAAGAAATGAAGCAATACCAAAAGCATAAACGACAAAGAAATAGGATACGATGGCTCCCAGTTTTCCAAGCAGGTTGGAAACATGCACATCGTTGTCGAATAAAATGGAGAACCCGCCCCGGAAAACCTTATCCTGATCTTGTTTCCAGGTAAAGAGGTATGAAACAAAAGAAATAAAAAGAAAAATAGCCAGCAGCAGAAATACGGCGCCAACGATCTTCCAGGTACGTTCATCCCGGGCCAGGGCCTTCCAGTCTATCATTTCCTCTTTCTCTACCTGCAGGGTTTTTGGACTGAATTTTTCTGGTTTCTTCTTAGGACTATTTTCTTTTTTCTTTTTCAGCTTATTAGCCATAGCTGCAAAGATAAATAGTTTGGAGTTAGTGATTTGCAGTTATGAAATTATAAACAATCAGAAAATGATCATAGTATGGAACTGTAGCTGCGATCATTTCTTTTTCATCACAGCTGCCAACAGGCAAAACCAGCCCACGATAAAAAAAACACCCCCGACAGGAGTAACGGGACCAACAAATTTTACTACGCTGCTTCCTGCAATTTTCAAAGCTGTCAGTAAATACAATGACCCCGAAAAAAGAATGATGCCGGCAATAAAACATCTTCCGGCCCGCTTCATCCATTGATTGGGAAACCTTTCGTACAGGATTGCGGCTGCCAACAATGCAAGGGAATGATAAACCTGGTACTGAACAGCAGTGTGAAACCCATGAAGTATTTTTTCGTCAGTAGTCATTTTCTCCAAACCATGGGCGCCCAGGGCGCCAAGTGCAACAGCAAGTGCTCCAAAAATAGAGGCGATAATGAGAAAGTTTTTCTGCATGAAAGAGATTCTTTTACTTGACTACTAAAGGGTTTATAAAATTGTAATAATCGTACTAATGAATGATGAGTTATGATCTCTGCTAAGTATGAAAAATTTTTTTAATTAATTTTTCCAGTTCAAGAGGTTCTTCATCCATTACAATATCAGCTTGTTCATAATAAATCCGCCGGTCAGCAAATTTTTTGGCGATGAACCCTTTTAACTGTTCATCAGTCAAACTTTTTATCAAAGGCCTGCTTTCTTTCTCCTGCATCAATCTCTGAAATAAACTATCTAAAGGCGTATTGATCCAGACTGTGGTTCCGGATTGGTGCATGTATTCAATATTATTAAAATAACAGGGCGACCCGCCACCGCAAGCCATTACAAAGCTGTCATGGCTTTCGGTAATGATGTGCAGTGCATCTTTCTCAACCATGCGAAAATGTTCTTCACCATCTTTTGCAAAGATCTCCGGGATAGACTTTCCTTCATGAGCAATGACCTGTTCATCGAGGTCAAAAAAAGGTATGCTGAGTTTCTGACTCAATAGCCGGCCCCAGTGTGTTTTGCCCGAACCCATAAACCCGATAAGGAAGATTTTCATATTAGAAGTCGGAAGCCTGAAGTCGGAGGTCGGACATCTGACCTCTGACTTCTGACCTCATTTACTTAAACGCATTAAAACCCGTCACATCCATTCCTGTAATGAGCAAATGAATATCATGTGTGCCTTCATAAGTAATTACACTTTCCAGGTTCATCATGTGGCGCATCACGGAATATTCGCCGGTGATGCCCATGCCGCCAAGAATTTGTCTTGCATCACGACAAATATTGCTGGCCATTTCACAGGCATTTCTTTTTGCCATGCTTACATGCTGCGGTGTGGCTTTGTTCTCATTCATCAATGTGCCAAGCCGCCAGTTCAGTAATTGTGCTTTTGTAATTTCCGTAATCATCTCCGCCAGTTTCTTCTGCTGCAACTGAAAACTGCCAATTGGTTTATCAAACTGAATTCTCTCTTTTGAATATCTCAGAGCCGTATCGTAACAATCCATAGCAGCGCCGATTGTTCCCCATGCAATACCATACCTTGCTTTTGTTAAACAGCTCAATGGCCCTTTTAATCCCTTCACATCAGGCAGAATATTTTCTTTCGGCACTTTTACATTATCAAAAACCAGTTCACCCGTGGATGATGCACGAAGACTCCACTTGCCATGCGTAGTTGGTGTGCTGAAACCTTTCATGTCTCTTTCTATTATCAATCCATGTATTTCATCTTGCTCATCTTTTGCCCATACAACGGCAATCTGCGAATACGGCGCATTGCTGATCCACATTTTAGAACCATTCAATACTACATGATCGCCTATATCTTTAAAATTACTGAGCATGCCTGAAGGATCACTTCCATAATTAGGCTCAGTCAATCCAAAACAACCAAGCCATTCACCGCTGGCTAATTTGGGTAAAAATTTTTTTCGTTGCGCTTCACTTCCATAAGCATAGATGGGAAACATCACCAATGAACCCTGCACGGATGCTGTAGAACGAACACCACTGTCTCCTCTTTCCAGTTCCTGCATCATCAGGCCGTAAGAAATATAATCCAAACCTCCTCCGCCATATTCAACAGGAATAGTTGGTCCAAAACATCCCAGGTCACTTAATTGCTTCACGATCTGCTGCGGGAATTCTGCCCTTTGTGCATAATCTTCAATGATGGGAGAAATTTCTTTTTTCACATAACTGCGAACAGCTTCACGGATATGCTTTTGCTCTTCGGTCAGCAATTCATCAAGTTGATAATAATCCGGGCTGTTAAATTGGTCTGTGCGGGCAGCCATTGCTATTTAGATTTTAGATTGTCTATTTAATATTTGGTGTGGCAAAGTTAATGGATAAGGGAAAAATGAAGATATTTGGTTTATGAATGATAATTCCGGAAATGATTTTTACCGAAGTTTCTTTGCCGTATTAGCCGGTGTATTCTCCGCCATTGTAGCAGGATTTATTATTAAAATAGGTTTTGAAAGGTTTCTGCATTTTGACCCTTTAAGTGAGTTATCTGCAGATGAAGTGAAAAACAACCTCATTCTTCAATTGACGGTCAGCGGCTGGCTTTTTGTTTCTTCCTTAGCCGGCGGACTTGTATGTGCAATTATTGCAGGGAAAAATAACCTCAGCCATATCATCATCAGCTCGCTGGTGGTGCTGGCATTATATTTCGTTGTATCCGGCGGAGGAATTTTAAAAGAACAGTCATTGGCTTCATGGGCCATCTTACTGGCTATTCCATTCGGTTATTTTATTGGGGAATGGATAGGAAGCTACTGGCAAAGGAGAAAAGAATAAAATAGCTTCAATACATTATTTGCTGAGATAAGTACTCATCTCCTTTCTATATTGCTGCGCAGTGACTCTCGCCTTCTCCGCAAAATCTTCTTTACCCGAAGCAAAGATGATAGCACGGCTTACATTTATCAGGATACCGCAATCTTTGATCATTGCCTTCTCAGATATTTCTTTCAGATTTCCGCCTTGTGTACCTACTCCAGGAACGAGATAAAAATGATCGGGAGTTATTTTTCTTATATTGATGAATTCATCAGCCTGTGTTGCTCCAATGACAAACATCGTGTTTTCAGTACTACCCCATTGTGAAACAGTCTTTAAAACCTTTTCATATAAAAACTCATTACCTGTCTTCTGCAATTCAAAATCTTTGGCTCCTGAATTGGAAGTAAGTCCCAAAACAATTGCCCACTTGCCTTTGTATTGTAAAAATGGTTTTACACTATCCTCTCCCATATACGGTGCAACGGTAATGGCATCAAAATTCAGGGTTTCAAAAAAAGCTTTGGCATATTGTGCCGATGTATTGCCAATATCGCCCCGCTTGGCATCAGCAATTTTAAAATGTGATGATGGA
>JAHEZF010000109.1 GCA_023251215.1 Sphingobacteriales bacterium
CAAAAGCCTTCGCCGATTTGAAGGCTTTAATTTTTATATTTGCTTTTGAAATAATCAATGAATTTTAAATCCTCCGCCCCGGGCGGATCAGGGCATGAAAAAGATAGAACTGGAAATAGTAGCTTTATCACATAGTATCACCCAAACCCATTCCTACGCTGTGGTGTTGGGTGAAGTAAATGGTCTTCGCCGATTGCCCATCGTCATTGGTGGATTTGAGGCACAGGCTATTGCTGTTGCACTTGAAAAAATGCAGCCCAGCCGCCCCCTCACCCACGACCTGATGAAGAATTTCATGAATGCCTTTGCCATTGACCTGAATGAGATCATCATCTGCGATCTGCAGGAAGGAATCTTTTTTTCAAAACTTGTTTGTTCCTCAGAAAATGATACAATTGAAATTGATTCAAGAACCTCTGATGCCATTGCTCTCGCAGTTCGTTTCGGCTGTCCCATTTATACTTATGAGAACATTATTGAAAGCGCCGGCATATTGATGGAAGATACTACCTCAACTGGCAAGAAAAAAAAGTCGAAACAGGAAGCAGTAGTGGAAGAGAGCGGCAGAACCGGAAGCGAAGACCTGAAAACCATGACATTGGAAGAATTAAATAATCTTTTGACTGAGGTATTGGATGGCGAAGATTATATCCGCGCCATTGCTATCCGGGATGAGATAAATAGCCGAAGAAAGAAATAACAGCCTACCCGAAAATGATCGTATTTCCCAATTGTAAAATAAATCTTGGTCTTCGCATATTAAAAAAACGAAGTGATGGATACCACGACCTGGAAACTATCTTTTATCCTGTTGCGATCACTGACATTCTTGAAATAACGGAATATAAAGAACATGTACGGTCTTCTTCCATACCTTTTACCACAAGCGGACTTTCAATAAAAGGTGCCAATTCCAATAATCTTTGCGCTAAAGCCTATAAATTATTAAAAAAAGATTTTCCTGAATTGCCACATGTACAAATGCACCTGCATAAAACTACTCCTGCAGGCGCAGGCCTGGGAGGAGGAAGCGCCGATGCCGCTTTTGCTTTAAAATTGCTGAATGATAAATTCGGTCTTAACCTGACCACAGAACAACTGATTGCCTATGCACTGGAGTTAGGCAGTGATTGTCCCTTCTTTATCCTGAATAAACCCTGCTGTGCAACTGGCAGAGGTGAGCTTTTGGATCCTGTGCCGTTGAACCTCTCCAACTATAATTTAGTGATCGTCAGCCCGGGCATTCATATTAATTCAGGGAGGGCATTTTTATATATCAAACCGGGTATTCCCAAAAGATCTGTGAAAGAAATTATTTCTGGACCAATCGAAAATTGGAAAGACGAATTATACAATGATTTTGAAAAAGCCATTTTTAAGCAGCACCCGCAAATCGCTGACATCAAAGAACAGTTGTACACAAATGGTGCTATCTATGCCTCCATGAGCGGAAGCGGGAGCAGTGTATATGGAATATTCCCAAAACAAAAATCACTGCAATTCTCTTTCCCGCCTCATTACTTTGTAAAAGAATTAATCAGCTGAACGAAGCAGGTTTTCAATATCCAGCACCCCAGTTATCATTTGAAGATTTCCGTCTGCATCCCTGGGCCATTGTTCCTTTGGTTTATCCCAATATAATTCCACTCCGTTTTTATCAGGATCATTTAAATAAATAGCTTCTGATACGCCATGGTCGGAGGCACCTGTTAATGGATAACAGGTATCAATCAGTCGTTTTAATACAATAGCAAGATCTTTCCTGGAAGGATATAAAATAGCCGTATGATACAATCCTGCTGCCCGAACAGGTGCCGGAGGAGCGTCTTTGCTGTGCCATGTATTCAATCCAATATGATGATGATAACCGCCTGCTGAAATAAATGCAGCGCTTTCGCCATAATATTGCTGCAATTCAAAGCCAAGAAGGTCACGGTAAAAATGTAAGGAACGTTCAAGGTCAGCAACTTTCAAATGGACATGCCCGATACGGGTACCGGCAGGAACAGTATAAGCCATAGAGCAGAGTTTTAATCCACAGATAAATTAACTATCTTGCATCAAATTTCGCACTATCCGGTTGAATTATTACATATCACTCTTTCTCCGCATGAACCTCGATTTCCTCAATCATCGAGTTTAAGGCACCTCCACTTCCGGACGGGAGGCTTCAGAATTTTACATTCTTCATTTAAGATTTTAGATTTTTTATGCAATCAACAATCACTATATCTGAAAACATAAAATATTATTTAGAACTTGAAGAGCAATGCGGCGCACATAATTATCGCCCTATCCCTGTTGTATTGAGTCGCGGCGAAGGAGTGTATGTGTGGGATGTGGATGGAAACCGGTATTATGATTTTCTTAGCGGCTACTCAGCCGTTAACCAGGGACATTGCCATCCGAAGATCGTTCAGTCACTTATTGAGCAAGCAAAGAAATTGACATTGATCAGCCGTGCTTTTCACAACGACCTGCTGGGTGAGTATGCAAAATTCATGACCGGTTTTTTTGGTTATGATAAAGTATTACCAATGAACACCGGTGTGGAAGCAGTTGAAACAGCTATCAAACTTTGTCGCAAATGGGGGTATGAAGTAAAAGGAATTCCTGAAGGCAGGGCAAAGATCATTGTATGCGAAGGAAATTTTCATGGCAGAACATCCACCGTCATTTCTTTCAGCAGCGATCCTTTGGCAAGAAAAAATTTCGGCCCATATATGCCGGGCTTTGAAGTCATTCCTTTCAATGATATAGATGCATTGGCTTTAGCATTAGCAGATAAAAATGTTGCGGGATTCCTGGTGGAACCAATACAGGGCGAAGCAGGTGTAATAGTTCCTGCTGATGGTTACCTGACCAAAGCAAAACAACTCTGCGAAGACAGCAATATTTTATTCATGGCTGATGAGATACAAACCGGTTTGGCAAGAACTGGTAAAATGCTGGCCTGTGATCATGAAAATGTGCGTCCCGATATTTTAATGCTTGGCAAAGCATTAAGCGGCGCCATGATGCCCGTCAGCGCTGTGCTGGCAGATGATGAAATTATGATGACCATCAAACCCGGTGAGCATGGCTCTACCTTTGGCGGTAATCCATTGGCATGTAAAGTGGCGATGACTGCCTTGCAGGTGTTGAAAGATGAAAAGATGGCGGAGAATGCTGCCAGGATGGGTGAGTTGCTCAGGGAAGAATTAATAAAATTACATTCGCCGCATATAAGTATTGTTCGTGGAAAGGGTTTATTAAATGCAATTGTTATTCAACATCACAATAATGATGCAGCGTGGGAATTATGTTTGCAGTTGAAAGAGAATAGGCTTCTGGCAAAACCAACACACGGTGATAAGATACGTCTTGCCCCACCGTTGATCATTAATAAAGACCAGGTGATGGAATGTGTGAATATCATCGGCAATTCTTTACCTTGTCTTGATTAAAAGGCACAAGGTACAAGGAACAATGCTCAAGTAAAAGAAAGAAACCAGCAACTAATAACCAGCAACCAGCATGGACACACATCTTCATCACGAAGAACAACACCTGAAAAGCAGCGATACTCTTAGAGATATCGTTATTGGTATGAGTGACGGACTTACGGTTCCCTTTGCATTGGCAGCAGGTCTGAGCGGCGCTGTTGATTCAACAGGTATTATTGTAATTGCAGGTATTGCAGAAATTGCTGCTGGTTCCATTGCCATGGGCCTCGGTGGTTATCTTGCCGGCAAAACCGAACAGGATCATTACAACAGCGAACTGAAAAGAGAATTTTATGAAGTAGAAAATCTGCGCCATAAAGAAGTGGAAGAAACCAAAGAATTTTTTGCCAATATTG
Source organism: Sphingobacteriales bacterium (assembly GCA_023251215.1). Taxonomy (GTDB): domain Bacteria; phylum Bacteroidota; class Bacteroidia; order Chitinophagales; family Chitinophagaceae; genus JAHEZF01. Next base: position 3,842 of record JAHEZF010000109.1, read on the forward strand.
GACTGAGTGAAGAACTGCAGAATAAAGCCACAGAAGAAATTGCCAAAGACAAAAAACAATGGGTAGATTTTATGATGAAATATGAACTGGGCTTAGATAAGCCCGATCCGCGCCGGGCCACCAAGTCTGCATTGAACATTGGCTTGTCATATATAGTTGGAGGATTGGTTCCGTTAAGTCCCTATTTTTTTGTTGACTCTCCTGCTGATGGTTTAAAAATTTCTGTTGTTATTACTTTATTATGTCTTTTTATTTTTGGTTTTTTCAAAAGCAGGATCACAGGAGTAAATGCCTGGTGGGGAGCACTGCGTGTTATGCTTATTGGCGCAGCAGCAGCCAGTGCTGCATTTGGAATAGCAAAGCTGATTGGAGGATAAAAAGTGAGTAACGAATTGTGAACTCTAAAGTTTTATACCACACAAAAACATGGCAACTCTGGTTAGAGTTGTTACAATTAATGATACGGGATATTATAAAACAGTAATCATCGTTTCTGATTATTGTTTTTCTTTTTGTTCCGGCAATTTTATATCAGGGAATAATGCAGCGATCAGCATCACTACCGAGGCCAGCATCATAAGATAGATCCCTATTTTTTTTACAGGGCAATCACCGGCTTCGCAAGCAGGAAGTTCAAAAAAATTACGAACAGCCCAGGCAAAGTTCATGGCTACTACCAGCAGGTTACCCCGCTTTGACCATACCCGCGGAATAAAAGAAAAAACAACAAAGAAGACAATCATGATAAGATGAAAATAACCTGGCTTGCCATAATTAGTGCCTGCAGCATCTATTCCGCTTATTGTAATATGTCTTGATTCAATAACGACCCAGGGAATAAAACAGGATCCTATTAATAAAATGGCCGCAGCCAACCCGATCCATTTGGCGTATCGCATAAGAGAGTTGACAATTAAATGTCATATGCAAGATAGGATTTTCTACCTCACCCCAACCCTCTCTATGAAATGGAAAGGGAGAAGTAGAACCCTAAAGATTGAAATCTTTTTCTTTTTTTGCGGAGTGTTCAATGACTCCCTCTCTCCCGATGGCCCCCGAAGTTTCGGGACCGGACGGAGAAGGTTGGTATCGCCTTCGGCAAGCCTATGGCAACCGAAGGGGAGAGGAAAATCTTATTCAGCCGCGCAGAAGAAATTCTTTATCTCCCACCTGAAATAATACTTCTATTGGAAAAATACGGGCCGGTTTTTCTTTTGTGGGAAACCAGTTCCGTTGTTCAGGCACGCAGATAAATAATCCTTCATCATCGCCTATAGCCCTGAATTCTTTTAAAAAAGCTTGTTTGCTGAAATAAGAGACCGGATATGAAGTTAAAAATTTATTCACTTCGTGATCAAATGAAGCAGCAGGGAAAACAATTCCTATCTCACTGATATTGCGAAGCAGTTCATGATTGAATGGCTCTGACGAATTATCATTCCGGTCAAACCTTGCAATGAATTCAACAATATTGCCGGCAGGGTCTGAAAAATAAATTGATTGGGCATGCCAGTTGCTGAAATCAGCGATGTAACTATTATAATCTTCCATCCAGAGCGGTTGCACTCTTTTGCTCAGCCATTCATAAGCATCCTGAATTTTGTTGGAAGGAATGTTGAAGGCAAAATGATAATAAGGAGCGACAATACTGTTTGCTTTTGTAAAGACAATTTTTGAGGTCCATGCAAATACCTGGAGTACGTCATTATATAGTATAGTCGGTATTTCAAGAGTAGTTCTGTAAAAAACATCAAGCTCCTGCATCATTGCGGTCTGAAGTCTGATTTCTTTAATGTGCATTCTGTATAACTTACATGCCCAATGTGAAAAGAAAGAAATGCTGGCCTTCCCATGTTTTCAGAATGAGATTATTCTTTCCCATCATTTCGCTGAAATCATGTAGTCCCTGTTCTTTGAGTTGCTGTACTCTTTTCTCTGTATTCAATCCAAAATACGTGACAGCAGGATAACTGAAAGTTTTTGTCTGGTGCAGGCCGATGATCATCAATCCATCGGAAAGTATAGCATGGGGATAAGGAAGGGTGGTTTGGTATTTTAATGTAAAACCTATTTTTTTCCAGAATGCAACGGATGTATTAAGATCAGTAACCGGATGACAAAATTCTCCAAAGACACCACATTGCTTATTAGGATATTTATCCGCCACCGCATAATCTTCCTGTTTCATATTGAGCATGGTGGTTCCCAGT
>JAHEZF010000110.1 GCA_023251215.1 Sphingobacteriales bacterium
TATAGATTATCTGTCGCCGTTGAAGAAAAAGCTGATGAAAGGCAGGTTGACAGATATCTCCAAAGGGAAAGTGGATGTAAATTATAAAATGCTTTTTCCGGGCTGATTTTTCAGTATCATTAGCCCGCTGTAATTTTATAAGTATAAAATAATTTTGTTGCAATAAATCTTCTGCATACCTTACGGGTACTTCATTATCGTCAACAGATCTAATATCCACCAGCCATCCTTTAACCGGCCCTGTAATTAGTTATTATTTAAAATGAACTGTTTTAAGAATTATCGGGAATAAAAGAAAAATATTATTCTGATAAAGGAACTAAGTACATTTGGCTGAAAGGAAGGTTTACCACTAGCGCAGTTTAAAACCACATAGATCAGGAATAAGAAGGCCCCGGCAGGGCCTTCTTTTCATTTCCCTTACTCCTTCGGTCGTCGAAGGCGATGCCTGAAGGGGTTTTATATTTTCTGTATATGTAGCGATCATTTTTACAGAATTGAAGAGCAAGAAAAATGTGGCAAATAAAAAAGAGAAGACCTTTTCGATCTTCTCCTAATAATATGATTTGATAACCCGGCTTTACTAACCCTTCGGTTTAGTAACAGGCTGCTTGGTTGGTTTAGTGCTCCCTTTCATATTTCTTTCACAGGCTTCCAGGTTTCCTTTGGCGCCTGCAAACTGAGGAAATAAAGTCAGGGCCCGTTGAAAGTCTGCTTTTGCACCAGTAAAATTTTTGGCATCCATTTTTAATACTCCCATCAGGTTGGCGGCTGCCGCATTTACGGGTACGAATTGCCGGCCGCCATCGGCCATATTAAAATTTACCCCGATTCTTTTACTGGTGGTATCTGCCAGTACAGTCAGAGCAGAAGCTTCACATTCAGCAGTACGTTTTAGTTCATACTGGCATACGGCAAGTTTATAAATGTGGTAAGGATTTTTTGTTTTCGGAACTACCTGTTCAAATAGGCCGGTGGCTGTTTTGGGATCGCCTAATTCATCATAGCATTCGGCGGAGCGGGCCATTGCGTCCACATTCGCAGGAATAGCTTTGTACACTTCTTCGGCCAGAAGCAAAGAGCTATAATATGCTTTAGTATTAAAATACAACATGGATAAAGTGTCTTTATAATGCATATTGTTATCGGTAGCAATATATCCGTGCAGCGCATTGATAGCTGCGTTCACATCATTATAGACCAATGCCTGGTTGTACACTATAAGATAATGCTTCTTCAAAGCCATACTGTCTGAGGTTTGTGGGGAAGCATATAGGGTAGCAACAATACAAATGAAAAATAGTATCTTCTTTTTCATAAATGGGGGGTTAATTCGGGGTATAAAAATAGTTTTTTCCCTCTTATATTTCACGGTTTTTAGTTAAAGGGTACTCTGTATCAAATTACCTGCTGCCCACTGAACTTGCATACTTTCTCCATTTTTCAATTACAAGTTGCATATCGTTCGGTAAAGTTGTTTCAAAAAACATTTCTTTACCAGTAGTGGGATGTATAAAAGTCAATGTCTTTGCATGCAGGGCCTGCCGGGGGCAGATTTGAAAACAATTATCAACAAACTGTTTGTACTTGGCATACACGGTTCCTTTTACAATTTTATCGCCGCCGTAAAAATCGTCATTGAATAAAGGATGCCCTATGTGTTTCATGTGCACCCGAATCTGATGTGTACGGCCTGTTTCCAGCGCACATTCAACCAGGGTAACATAGCCAAACCTTTCAAGCACTTTATAATGTGTGATGGCGTCTTTGCCATGATCTCCTTCCGGGTAAGCTTCAAACTGTTTGCGGAACCGTAAGTGACGCCCCACATGGGCAATAATTGTTCCTTCATCGTTTTCCATATCACCCCAAACTAATGCAACATATTTCCGTTTTATAGAATGGTCAAAAAATTGTTTGGCTAATAGCCGCATGGCCTTGTCGGTTTTTGCCAATACCAAAAGGCCGCTGGTGTTTTTATCAATGCGGTGTACCAGGCCAAACCTGGGTAACAATTCTTCTGATATATCAGGATTTTGTTCCAGTAAATAAAAAGCCACACCATTTAACAAAGTGCCTGAATAATTGCCGCTGCCAGGGTGAACTACCATGCCGGCGGGTTTATTGATGACCATCAGGTCAGTGTCTTCATAAACAATGTTCAGGAGAATTTTTTCCGGTACCACATCAGTTTGATCCGGGCTCATATCGGAATAAACGATGACTTCATCAAGTCCTTTTACTTTGTAATTCGGCTTTATCTCTTTTCCGTTTACCAACACCATTCCTGCATTAATAGCCTGCTGCAACTTATTCCGGGTAGCTCCTTCAATACGGTTCATCAGAAATTTATCAATACGAAGTGGTTCCTGACCCTTGTCAACTGTAATATTGAAACGTTCGTATAACTCATCGTTAATATCGGATATTTCGGAACCGTCTTTCTGCAATTCGTTGGGCATAATGTTGCAAAGGTAAAGGATGAGGTTTTTGTCGGTAATTTTGTCGTTTATGACTAAACAGCGAATTATATTCAAGGACCTGGGGCTAATGGATTACCAGGCTGCTTGGGATTACCAGGAACTGCTGTTACAGGAAAATGTCAGAAGAAAGTCGATAGTCTATAGTCTGGAGTCAGGAGTCAATGAGACCTCACTAACGACTAACGACTCCTGGCCACCGACTCAACACTATCTTCTCTTTGTCGAACATCCCCCGGTATATACATTGGGTAAAAGTGGAAATGCCGGTAATATATTGATCAGTGAAGAATTGCGTTCGGAAAAAGGAATTGAATTCTTCCGTACCAACCGCGGAGGAGACATCACTTTTCACGGACCGCAGCAAATTGTTGGTTACCCTATACTGGATCTGGAAAAATTTTACAGGGATATCGGGAAATATCTCCGCAATATTGAAGAAGTGATCATTCTTACATTGGCTGAATATGGGATCAAGGCTGATCGTTCGAAAGGTGAAACGGGAGTATGGATAGATCCATTTGTGAAAGGAAGAGAAAGAAAGATCTGTGCTATCGGTGTTCGAAGCAGCCGCTGGATAACCATGCATGGATTTGCTTTTAATATTAATACCGATCTCAATTACTTCAATTATATCGTTCCCTGTGGTATCAGTGGTAAACAGGTTACATCATTGGAAAAAGAATTGGGAAAAAAGATTGATTTTGAAGAAGCCAAGAAAAAGGTGAAAAAGAATTTTGAAAAAGTATTTGATGCGGAATTAGTGAATAGTGAATAGTGAATGGGTCTTTCTAAGGATCAAAATTCTTTATCCAGGTAGAATTTATGCTTTTCTATTAATTTTCCATCCTCAAATAATTCAAACTTGAACCATCCTGCATGATAGAAGTTGGTTTTATCAATCCTGAAAGTTCTTTCTTTGATATCCTTCAGTTCAAATAAAAAGCTATCATCATCTTCAAAAAATTTAATGGCATATTTTTTCTTTTCATCATCGGGCAGGTTGATGCGAACATAGCCGTCTTTATACGTGTACACATGCAGCGAAGCGGTAAAAACTTCGGGCCTGTCCTTGTTGTTTATACCAAAATTGGGAATGCCGACAGAATCAGTTCCGCTTATCCTGTTTGTCAGGCTGGTAAAGTCTTGTCCTTTGCGTAGTGTATCTATAATTGATTTATGTAGTGTATCAATGGCAGGCCTTTTTGCTTTGCTGAACATATATACTCCCTTTTCCAGCATTATATAAATCCGGTAAAACATGTGGTTATTGACGGCTCGTGTATCTGCATACCCATTTTGCGGGGGAGTTGGGTCGGGAACAGTAAGAATGGTTTTATAATTTGTAAGACTGTCAAACGAACGTTGAATGCTTATTTGCCGTATGTTCCTGAAATTATTGACCCAACTTATTATAATGCGATTATTGCCCACAAACCTGGCTGAGAAATCCGGAAGAGTATCCTGGGCCTGCAGATTATTAAAAATTGCAGGCGATACAACGAAAAAAGATAAGATAAGTTTCCTCATGATGATGAAAAACGAAAAAAATATTGCCTCCCTGTCCGGCAAACAGGGATTCTTATTAGTAGAGGCAAAGATAATGGGGAGCAGTCGCAAAACTAAAAGATTAACGTTCCCTTACGGAGCGAAGCGTTCCCCTGCAACCCACCACTGTGAATGATGAGCAATTTACTGTTGGGCGAAAAGAAATTCTTTTTAGCAAGATCGGAAACCCCATAAAATAATTTTCCTGTGTAAACAAAATCAGACGGGATGTTTGTTTGCCTGTAAAATTCATTCATGAAGCTGAACAATGCCAGCTGATATTTTGCATAGCCGCCAAAGTGGTAATCATAACTAATCCGGAAATTATTTGTTTTTCCAGCTAAAAATTTTACATCTTTTTCCAGTGCCTGGTTATTTTTCAGTACGCTGATTCCAATAACCTGCTGGGATGGCAACACAGCTTTAATCAATCCTGCCATCATTGTACCTGTACCGGCTGCACAACATATATGCGTATAGCTTTCTTTAACGCAATGATCAAGGATTGTTGCCGCGCCTTCAACTCCTTTTTGCCCGAAGCCACCTTCGCTGATGAAATAATATTCATCTTTTTGTAAATGTTTAGGAATTATTTTCTTGCCATAATCGGTCCGGCTGATAAATACCAGTTGCATGCCCACTTCTTGTGTCTGTATAAGAGTTGATGAAAGTTGAACAGGTTCTTCGCCGCGAATAATACCAATGGAATTAAGGTTATTGAATTTACATACCACTGCTGTTGCAATGATATGATTTGACCAGGCTCCGCCAAAAGTTACAATTGTTCTTTTATCAAGTTGCTTTGCTTCTTCAATGTAATACTGCAGTTTAAACCATTTGTTACCGGAAATAACCGGGTGTATTTTATCCAATCTTAAAACAGAGGCTTCAATATTCTTTTCTGTAAATAAAGAAACGGTTAGTTTATCAGTAGTAATGTTATGAGGATTTAAATTCTGCATCAGCTTGACGAATTTACTTTAATTTCATGCCGCAAAATTGAATAATGAATCCAACATTAGTGATACTTGCAGCTGGCGTGGCTTCCCGGTATGGAAGTATGAAACAGGTACAGGGTTTTGGTCCCGGTGGCGAAACCATTATGGATTATTCCATTTATGATGCCATACGTTCCGGTTTTGGTAAAGTTGTGTTTATCATTCGCCGTGATTTTGCCAACAACTTCAAAGAAATATTTGAACCCAAATTAAAAGGGAAAATTGCCTTTGATTATGTGTACCAGGAAATGGAATTTTTTATGAATGGATACATTGTGCCGCCGCAAAGGAGTAAGCCCTGGGGGACAGCTCATGCAGTGCTTTGTGCAAAAGATGCAGTACAAGAACCCTTCGCTGTTATTAATGCCGATGATTTTTATGGCCGGGACGCTTTTCAGAAAGCCCATGACTTTTTAGTAAAAGATTGCAGCGAAAAACTTTTTTCTATTATTGGGTATGAGCTTGTAAAAACGTTATCCGAATATGGTTCAGTAAGCCGCGGTGTTTGTGAAGTGGATGGTCAGGGTTTCCTGGTTCATATAAATGAGAGAACAAAAATATACAGGGAGAATAGCCGCATTGTGTATGAAGAGAACGGGAATCAGTTTGAATTGTCAACTGCTACAAATGTATCTATGAATTTCTGGTGTTTTGATCAATCTGTTTTCCTATTGAGTGAAAAAATGTTTCATGATTTTTTGAAACTTAATGTCAGCGATCCACAATCCGAGTTTTTTATTCCGATTATAGCAGATCACTTTATACAACAGGGACTGGGCAAAATCAAACTTATTCCCACTTCGTCTCAATGGTTTGGTGTTACTTACAAGGAAGATGCACCCGAGGTGGAGAAAAGCTTAAAGAATTTGATTGCTAAAGGTGAATATCGGGAACATCTCTGGACTTAGTATATTCTGAAAAATAAAAGGGAGCCGCTTGCAGCTTTCTTTACTTATTAGTAAGGGCTCTTTAATTCACT
>JAHEZF010000111.1 GCA_023251215.1 Sphingobacteriales bacterium
CAGTTCAGCCCTTACTTACTACAGCGATTATTATGGCAGCGATAATAAAGAGAAGGGAGGGATTTATTATTACAGGGGGCGTTGTAAACAAAAGCTTAACCGGTATAATGACGCTATCGACGATTTTAACTCAACGCTTTCCTACAATTATAGTGATCCGGGATATGCTTACTGGAACAGGGGCGCCTGTTATTATGAATTAGAAAAATATAAAGAAGCTGAAGACGACTATATAAAAGCGATTGACAAAATTTCAAACAACGAAGACCTTTCCTCTTTATATGAACACCGGGGCGACTGTCAGGCACACCAGGGTAATTATGAAACTGCCTATTCTTTATATACAAAGGCTGTGAGTTATGATTCCAAAAACTACAATGCTTACTGGCAGAGGGGCCACTACAAAAGTGAAGATGGAAAATATAATGATGCATTGGCTGATTTTAATAAAGCTATTGAAATGATTACAACCGGGGTCAGCTCTGCCAGCAATAGCGACCTGGCAATTCTTTACCGCAATAAAGCATTAATGCATAAAACGCTGAAACAGTATGATGATGCCATTGCTGCCATTAATAAGTCGCTGCAAAGTGATCCCAATCAGGCAAAAACCTACCGGGTAAGAGGAGATATTTACCAGGCAATGAAAAAATATGACAAGGCCAAAGCAGATTATGAAAATGCCATCACACTCCAAACTGATAATAAGATCAAGTCAGCTATTTATCTTGACCGTTCCATGATGGCATGGAGTGTATTGGATTATAAAAGCTGCCTGGATGACCTGAACAAAGCCGTGGCAACTGACCCGGAAGATGGAATGAACCACTGGCATCTTTCGATGCTGTATGGGTATAAAAAAAATTATCCTCTCGCCATTAAGGAATGTAATGCAGCCATGGATTTATATAAAAATGATTCTTCTTCCACAGCCAGCCTGCTTTGGCTAAGGGCTTCTCATAAAGACAATTCGGGAGATTTTAAAGGTGCAGCAGAGGATTATCAAACTTACCTGAAATATTATCCCAACAGCTATAGCGGTTACTATGAACTGGGCCGGCTTTTTAAGTGGAAAATGAAAAACAATGACCTTGCTGATGCTAATCTTTCCAAAGCAGATGAAATGGCCGGAAAGAATGGCGATACTGTTAAAGGCTGTTACATTAATATCATTAAAGGAAATAAAGAGGAAGCCATTAAGACGATGCAGCAGGTATTGCAACTAACTTCCAAAACCGATAACTACTATTATAAGTGGAATCTTCATAACATGACATGCATGTATGCTTTGGCAGGTAATGCGGCAAAGGCATTCGAGTATCTGGACAAGTCATTAAAAGCAGGATTCGACGATTACCTTCATCTTGTAAATGACAGGGATCTTGTTTCCCTTATGAAACTGCCTCAATGGAAAACGATATTGACTAATTACAAGGTGCCAGCTCCAAAGTTTTAGTGAGGCGGTTTTCCGGAAATAAATTTCTTATTTCTGAAACATATATAAATCCTGTTTATAGAAACCGGTTCTGTTTCAATATGGGAATGCAACATTTATCGGACCTTTTTTATCCTGAGAGACAGTAATGGAGCATTTGGAAATAAAAAAGACGCTGAATAGAGCAAGGGTTTTGTGTAATGAATACAGTTAATAACTTCATAACTGGTTAACAAAGGCCAATTTTTTTCAATAGTAATTGTTTTTCGGCTTGTGAGTTAGTTAGCTGAATTGCTTTTTCAAAAAATTTTCTGGCATTTTCTTTTTCGTTCATATCAAAATATATTTCACCAAAAGTAGCATAGTACAAATAGTGCTGTTCCATCCCCTTTATTTGACGCAGCTCACTCAAGGCATTCTGCCGGCTGATGGCATAAGCTGATGCAATGGCTTTGTTCAAGGCTACTACCGGGTTGGGTTGCAATTGGTAAAGCATTTCATATAAATGATAAATACTTATCCAGTCAGTTTGCTCAAATGAAAGGGCAGCAGCATGAAGTGAAGCAATGGCTGCTTCGAGGTGATAAGCGGAAACCTGATAAGGTTCAGCGGCCTTATCCAGGTACTCAAAACCTTGCTGTATCAGCGGCTGATGCCATTTACTGCGGTCCTGGTATTTTAAAACAATGATATGACCTTTGTCATCTATTCGTGTATTTAATCTTGATGACTGAAAACACATCAACGCCATAAGGGCTTTACTTTCCGGAAAGGAGGTAAGTGAATGTTGTGTAACTAAATGGCAGAGCCGCATAGCTTCTTCGCAAAGGTCTTTACGGATGAGATTATGAGCATCAGAAGAATTATATCCTTCATTAAACAGAAGATAAAGTGATTTCAGTACCGCATCAACCCGATGTGCCAATTCATCGCTATGCGGAACATTCAGCTCAATTTTTTCTGCTTTGATTTTTTCTTTGGCCCGGTAAATTCTTTTGCTGATGGTTTCATCGTTTGTCAGAAACGCTTTTGCAATTTCATTTACACTAAGGCCGCAAAGTGTCTTTAATATAAGTGCAATCTGTGAATCTTCAGCAATGGAAGGATGGCAGCAGGCGAACATCATCCGCAACTGGCTGTCCTGAATTTCATTTTCCAAAAACAAATTATTTATTGTGGGTGTAAGTGTGTATTCTGATTGCAACAGGTAAGCGTATTGCGAACTGATTTCCTTAAATCTTTTTTCCCTGCGCAGGAAATCAATAGCCTTATTTTTTGCCACCCGGTACAGCCATCCCGATGGATTATCCGGGATATTACCATAACTCCATGTATTCATCGCCTGCAGCAAAGTATCCTGAACAATATCCTGTGCAGTTTCCAGGTTCTGTAAACCGAGTAAACGTGACAAAACCGCTACCATCTTTCCCGACTCATGCCGGAAAAGATGGTCAACTGTCTGATGAATATTACTGGTAGGTTCCAAATGTTTTTTCTGATTTTTTTATCTCCGGATTATCCCCGGGTTACTATTTTTTGTACCTGCCGTTTAAAATCCGGTATAACTTTTCTTTGAAACCAGGGGTTTTTAGCCAACCAGAAACGGTTGCGGGGCGACGGATGCGGGAGTGGAAAATATTCCGGCAAATATTTTTTATACGCTTTTACCGTTTCTGTAAGATTGTCCTTAACCGATTCCTTTAAATAATAATTCTGTGCGTACTGACCAATAAGCAACACCAGTTTTACATCCTTCATTCTTTGCAAAAGTGCTGCGTGCCATAACGGTGCACATTCCGGCCGTGGTGGCAAGTCGCCTGAAGTTCCTTTGCCGGGATAACAGAATCCCATCGGCATCAATGCAAATAGTTTAGAGTTGTAAAATTGTTCTTTCGAAACACCGAGCCATCGTCTCAGCTCATCACCGCTTTTATCATCCCATGCAATGCCGCTGTCATGCACTTTCTGACCCGGCGCCTGGCCGATGATTAAAATCTTTGCATCAGGACTTACAGAAAACACAGGCCTGGGTTTATACGGCAAAAATTTTTTGCAGATGGTGCAGGCGGATACTTCAGCTATTAGTTTTTTCATGAGTAAAGTTCTTATATCTTTTTATCTTTTAAATTAAAAATACAAAAAGGGATAAGCATGGCCTATCCCTTTTTGAAATGCCGTTGTAAGTTAATTTTTGAAATAGGATTCATCTGTTACCATTCCATTCTTCCACTGCCGGCGGATGATTTCATGCCAGTACACTTTGCTTCCGTCTTTCATATCAAAATCAAATGTGAATTCACTCATACTTGTGTTGCCGCCAATTGAATTACCATGAAGTGTAATGCCATTTACTTTCTGAATGCCACCGAGAAAACCCTGTAATTTGGTTTGTACATCTTTTTTGTCACCTGTTTCCATACCATTGTGGTCTTTTGTTTTAATGGAGGAGGCAAAATATTTGTCAACTGCTTCCAGTATCTGACCTTGTTTTACCATTTCGTCCATTTCGTTTACCAGTTTTGTAAGTTCCATAATATAATTTTTAATAAATGAATGTATCAAAGATATTGCCGGGATCATGGGATATTCATACAGAAAACACCTTTTTGATTGCAGATTTTCAACATTAACTATTGCCCTTCCTTTTCAACAATATCAGGGCGCAATTTTGCTATGATTGCCATTAATTCATCAAACTCTTTTTTCGGCACTTTGAATTTGTTCAATACATCTGTAAGATGTTTCGCTACAATATCAAATTCAGAAGCTTTAATTCCCAGGCCGACATGAGTTGTTTTAGCATCACGGCTTATTACTTTACAGGGGCCGCCGGTGACAGCACAAACAAGGTTTTTATTTTTTTGTTTGAATCCATCCCTTGAATCTTTACTCATGCCAAAGAACCGCTTGCCCACAACAGGGTCAGCAAAAAGCCTCTCGGCAAAATCATCTATTACCGCAGAGATAGCTTCATAACCACCTAAGCGTTCGTAAAGAGATTTTTCCTGTGCCTGCGTTGTTGCCGAAATAATCAGCAGCAGGGAAATACTTATCAACACGCTATTAAAGCGACAAAGATTTTTTTTCATTTTAAGTTTTTTGAGTGTGACAAAATGGATTTCAGTTTGAAATCAGCAAAGCAAACCTAAAGGATGATGAGGGAGGAAGAAGTACAAAAAACGATTTATTTACTGTACTTTTTACAAAATGAATGCAGTAGGGGTGATACCGGATACTGATTTAAAGAAGGCAGAGAAATGATTGGGCTCTTTAAAGCCTAACTCCCAGGCCGCTTCATGTACAGGCATGCCTTGCTGAAGAAGTGTTTTGGCGCTGCTAAATAATTCACGACGGATAAGCCGCCCAACAGAAGTTGAAAATTTTTCATTGGTTTTGCGGGCCAGCGTTTGAATGCTCATGTGCAATTTGCCGGCATAGAAAGAAACCGAATGCTCTGTTTTATGATATTGCCTGATTAATTCTTCCAGGTTTTGTACAAAGGAATCGGGCATGGAATAATTAAATGTCTTACGAAACTCAAGCGGTGATGCATTGTACTTCAAACTGAAAAAGCGGTTGAAGTAGGCGGGATCATCATAACCTAATTGTCCCGCTACCTGTTTTACTGATTTATCGGAAAAAACCAGTTGCCGTTGCGCCTCCAGCAGCAAACGCCTTTGCACTATTCTTTTTGAGGAAAGCCTAAGCTTTTTGTTGAGCAACGCTGCTGACTCCCGGTTAGTTTCAACGGCATTAAATTTTTTCTCTGAAAATATTTTTGTATCAGTTAGTTGTTCATCCAGCCGGTCACGAAAATTAAATATCAACCGGTATTCCTCTTTTTTTGCATGAAAGGGATTGAGCTGAAACCAGCTTTTCACTGACTGATTGAGCAGTTCACTGTCGTTGCAGCTCTGAGAAGAATGGCTTGAGAAAAAAGTATGTACAAATGTATCATAATCATCAATATGCCCGATGGAAACAAGATGCTTGAACAACACCCTTGATTCAGGGGTGTGGCCGACAATTTCAGATGTTATTTTTTTTCTCCATATCTCAAAGTTGCCAAACAAAAATTTGATGTACTGGCCCGGTGAGAGGTAAATGATTTTGTTTTCAAGATTATCGTATGTTGCAAAATCTATTTGGGCCATCCCGTTTCCTTCTTTAACATAAAGAATGCTGTGATGTTGCATCAGGTAGATGCTGCCGGTTTGCGGGATGAGTTTGCTGAACATAATTGCGGGCAAAGAATTTTAAAGTTACGATTTTAAAAGAGGAATAAATGTCGGATGGGAGACAGCTAAATAATACTAACCCCATTCAAATCCGTAGTCAGTACTTCACTCATATAATCAAAATAAGGCCGTAGGTTTTTGAAAGTTTGATTGAGTTCTTTGAGGAACTGTGGGCTTAATACTTCTATATTGGTAAATTTTCGTTCAAGGTAAAACTGTTTGTGCTTTATATATTCAATACCGGGGCCGTCTTTTGCAAAACCTCTTGGCGCTGTGCTTAGTTTTTCTCCTTTCAACGGGCCGAATGTTTTTGAAATAACTTTCTT
>JAHEZF010000112.1 GCA_023251215.1 Sphingobacteriales bacterium
GCGGTAATCATTCGGTAACAAGAAGCCAGACCGTTACTGTGCGTGATACACAGGCGCCGACAATTGGTTATGCTGGTGCCAATACAACTATAGAATGTACAGCTACACCATCATTCACTGTACCAACGGCAAGCGATGCCTGCGGTGGATCAACAGTGAATTTAATTTCCGATGTAACTGCAGCAGGTACTTGTGCCAATAACTTTACAAGAACAAGAACATGGGATGCAACGGATGCCTGCGGTAATCACAGTGTAACCCGCAGCCAGACCATTACTGTTAGAGATACACAAGCGCCGACTATCACTTGTCCGGGAAGTAGCCCATATACAAGAAGCACTAATGCAGGTTTATGTACTTATAAGATTGTCGAAACAGAATTTAATGCGACTGCAACAGATGCTTGCTCATCGGTAACACTGTCATGGAGTGTTACAGGAGCTACAACAATTAGTGGCAGTGGTTCAATGGCTGATTCATTGTTGAACTTTGGTTTTAATACAATTCAATGGACAGCAACGGATGCCTGCGGTAATACATCTACTTGCTCAATTACAGTAGATGTTAATAAAGTAACGACATCAACAACTGTTACCGTTACTCCATCAACACAGCAGTATAGTGATACGGTTAGATTTGTTGCAACAGTAACACCTTATAACTGTAGCGGGGCCGGAGATATAGGTGGAAAAGTAATATTTAAAATTGGCACATTGGTAATGGACTCTGCATTTGTAATCAACGGTGTGGCTACCCTGACCGTTCCACTGTTGGAAGATACTATACATAGGATCAATCCGAATGACCCGCTCAGCCCGACAAACGGGCCATTAAAACCAGGTAGCAAAACTGTTACGGCCTGCTTTAGCGGAACTGATCCTGATTATATTGTGAGTAATCCAACAACACCACTTACTGTAACCTGTGAGAATGCAGATATTACTTATAACGGTCAGACTTATTTTACCGTTAATCCAACTAGTTTAACGGGTACAGTTGTATTATCCGATTATGTTGTTGACAGGAATGATGGATTAACTACAAGAGGAGATATCAGAAATGCAACGGCTACATTCTGGAAAGACGCTGTTTATGGTAACGTTTTAGGTACAGCTAACATTCCTGTTGGATTAGTTAATCCGGCAAACAAACAGGAAGGTTTTGTTACAACCAGTTTCTCAACAACGTTAACAAGTAGTGAAGCAAGTGGTGGTGGCAGGGTTTATGAAGTATATTCCGGTTTAAATAATTATTACTGCGGAGATGATGGTCCTACAACAGTAACATTAGCAATGCCCGGGCAGGATTTTGTAACGGGAGGTGGCTATATCGTTTTTGGTAATAATTCGGCCGGCACTTATGCAGGAACAGCGGGCAAGAGAATGAATTTTGGCCTGGTGATGAAATGGAATCCAAGCGGTAAAAACCTGCAGGGTAATATAAATATCATTTACAGGAGAATGGAAAATGGTGTACAGCATATTTACCAGATAAAGAGTAATGCGATTAATTCACTTGTGGTAACCGATGTGGATAATAATGGCAATTCAGTGGCAGCAAATGTTGCCACCTTCCGTAAAGCTGTTATCACAACTAAAGCAAACTTCAAGGATATAACAGATCCATTGAATCCGATTTCACTGGGTGGAAACCTGAGTCTTACTGTTATTGCTTGGGAATCTACAACTGTAAATACAGGTGCGTTGGATAGGATAAGTGTTCAGTTGGCGGGTTCAGGTAGTACCGGGTTATTATTCTCCAGCAACTGGTCGGGAGGTAATACAATGTGGCAGACACTGAACGGTGGTAAAATTCAGGTTCGTAATGCATCTACACCGCCTGCTCCAATTGCCAAACAGGTTCAACCAGAGACAATTGAAATTGTAGAACATGCATTTAGCGTAAAAGGATGGCCTAATCCAACTGATCGGTTCTTTACAGTAAGTGTTGCCAGCAACAGCAATGAACATGTTCTGTTAACGGTGTATGATATTTACGGCAAACAAGTTTATATTACGAATGGTTCACCCAACAGCATTTACAAGTTTGGTGAAAACTTTAAAAGCGGGGTTTATGTTGTAGAGATCAGGCAGGGAGACAAGAGATCAACTGTTAAACTGATCAAACAATAAATAGGACGTAATAAAAACTGGAGACCATCCCGCTACAGGCGGGATGGTCTTTTCATTTAGAAATAAAAACGACGAAACAAAATGGAACGAATGGTTAATATATTGCTTTGATTATTCCATCCTCCCATTTCAGGAAGTAAAGTTTTTTGTTCTCAAAATAATCAAGTGTCATATTTTGTCTGTTGAGGACAGGCTGAATGTCAAAATCAGTAAAGACCTTATTCTGTTTATTTCCCAGGCTGGAAGCAATATCCTTTCCATATTGCAGCAGAAGCTTAACATATTTCCAGGTTACTTCATAGCCCCGGAATACCATATCGCTGGGTCGGGCAAACATTTTTGCATTGAAATAACTGGTAATGCCGGTACTTACTTTATCTGTTTTTGAATTGTAAAAAGGAGTGCTGTAAATGATCCCGATTCCTTTATATTCTGGTTTGCTGAAATCTTTTATGCCATCCCAGGTGGGCATGCCCATTATGCTTACAGGATATTGATTTCTTATTGAAGCCAGTTGCAAAGCCAGGCGTTTGCCAAAATTCTCGTCCATGCTTCCGGCAATGCAAAGTGTTTGTTGGTTGCTGTCTAAATGCAATAATAATTGATTGACAGTAAAGCTATCTGCCAGATCTACATATTTTATTTTCAAAGGAATGGATGCTGTGCTTTTGTTGAATTCATCAAAATAACTTTTGATCCGGTCTTCCATTTGCCCTTTTTTACGGAACATGATCAACTGGTCAAGCGAATAATATTTCTGGATATGCCGGTAAATACCTGTGCATTGTGTTTTTAATGTGGGGTTCAATACAACAAAAAAAGGATTATTGGTAACAGCCCCATCATTGGGCAGGTTGGCATTGATAACAGGAATATTCATTTTTAATCCCTCATCCGCCAAAAGTTTTACTTCGTTATTAGTGCAATAGGCAATGATCAGTTCCACATTGTCAAGTTCAGTTTTATTTAGTTGCTGCATCAGTGATTCAGATGCTGACCTGGTATCATATACAAATACTTCCAAAGGGATTCCTTCTTTATTCAATGAGTCAAGAGCCAGTTGTGCTCCTTCATAAAATTCAAGGCCCGGGTTGATGAATTTGGGAAAAACATTTTTAGGATAACGATATACCGTATCTGCAACAAAAGCCGAATCAAGATACAGCGGAGCAAAGATGGCAATCCTGTGTTTGGGAACCAATGAATCATTTTGTGCATTAACACAAAAAAATGTCATCGTTAAAATAGCTATTAATAAAAAAAGCTTTTTCATCTTACTTCTTAATTTCTGTTCGATACACAAAAAGAATTTTCAACTTTCTGCCTTGTGATTTAGCAAGTCTCCCCTATCGGGGGAGATTTATGCCAAAGGCATCCCTTTGGGAGAGGGGGCTTTTTCTATTCCCACTCAATCGTAGCCGGCGGTTTGCTGCTGATATCGTACAACACCCGGTTAATGCCTTTTACATTATTGATAATTTCATTGGAAATATTAGCTAAAAATTCATAGGGTAAATGCGCCCAGTCAGCCGTCATTCCATCAATACTGGTAACAGCCCTCAATGCAATAGTGTATTCATAAGTTCTTTCATCACCCATTACGCCAACACTTTTTACCGGCAGTAAGATAGCGCCAGCCTGCCATACCGTTGCATAGAGATTATTATCCTTAAGTCCTTTTATGTATAAGTGATCCGCTTCCTGCAACAACCGTACCTTTTTTTCCGTGATCTCTCCCAAAATTCTGATAGCAAGTCCGGGCCCCGGAAAAGGATGCCTTTCAACCATCTCGGGGGGAATGCCTAACTCTCTTCCCACTTTTCTAACCTCATCTTTGAATAAAAATCTGAGAGGTTCGACAAGATCAAGATGTAAATGCTCCGGTAATCCACCCACGTTGTGATGTGATTTGATTGTTTGCGAAGGGCCATGCACCGACATGCTTTCGATCACATCAGGATAAATGGTTCCCTGTCCTAACAACCCGATGCCTTCTCCGTGAGTAATCTCCAAAGGAGTCATTGACCATTGGACAATTTTTTTGGCTTCTTCCTGGAATATATCAATAAATAAACTTCCGATAGCCTTACGTTTTTCTTCGGGATCTGTTTTACCTGTTAGGGCATCATAGAACCGTTGCTTTGCATCAATACCTTTTACATTCAGGCCTGATTGTTCATAGGTTTTTAAGACAGTTTCAAATTCATTTTTGCGCAGCACGCCGTTGTCAACAAAAATGCCGTAGAGATGATCGCCGATGGCACGATGAATTAAAATGGCAGCAACAGTGGAATCCACGCCGCCACTCAACGCCATGACCACTTTGCGCTTACCGATTTGTTTTTTTAAAGCTGCTACAGTATCGGTAACAAAATGCGCCGCTGTCCAGTCCTGGCTGCATCCGCAGATGTTGACTAAAAAATTATGGAGGATCTTTTTCCCTTCAACTGAATGGTATACTTCGGGGTGAAATTGCAAGCCATAAAGTGGGAAGTCTGAGGTATGAGGTATGAGGTCTGATGATTGACTCCCATTTTCTGATCTCCGACTTCTGACCTCCGACTTCATAAATGCGGCTATAGGAATAGTTTCTGTTGTGGCCAGCAATTCAAACCCCTTTGGTAATTCTAAAATAGAATCAGCATGGCTCATCCACACCTGTGATTTTTCCATTACATCTTTCAGTATCACATCATCTTTTTGTTTGTGAAGCAGGGCACGACCATATTCTCTTTTATTACTTTTTCCTACTCTGCCGCCAAAACGTTTTGCTGTTAGCTGGGCGCCATAACAAATTCCCAATACGGGCACTTTCGAAATATATTCCTTCACATTTACATCAGGAGCATTTTCATCATTGACTGAAAAAGGAGAGCCGGAAAGAATAATGCCTTTTAACCTGGGTTCAAATTCAAATGTTTTTTGATAAGGAATGATCTCGCAAAACACATTGGCTTCTCTTACGGCACGGGCAATCAGTTGGGTATATTGGGAGCCAAAATCAAGTATCAGAATTTTTTCGTTCATGTTGCTGCGAAGGTAAGGAAGAGTCGGTAGTCATGAGTCGTTTCCCGATAGCTATCGGGACGGTAGTCAGGGGTCAATAGCCAATGGAAATATGCAAAATGCTACAGCAATAATCAATAATCTGTAACCTATTTGGTAAAAACAAGGTCAAACCTTTCGTAAACCCGGAACATTGGAACATCTTTGCATTCTTCAAAACCAGATAATATGAAACGACTTATTCTGCTGTCACTTCTCTCCATTGTAATCTTTAATTCCTGCCGCCAGGTATTTGGTAAACGCATCCGCGGTAATGGAAATATTAAAATTGAAACAAGAACTGCCACTCAGTTCAATAGTATTGATGTCAGCGGTTCCATTGATGTATATGTAAAGCAGGATTCTGTCGCTTCAATTAAGATTGAAACAGATGAAAACCTTCTCGAATATGTGCATGTGAATAATGAGGGCGGCACTCTTGAGATCCATGAAGAAGGAGGTTATAATCTTAAACCCACAAAAAGTATAAAAGTATATGTAAGCGGTCCGGCATTCAAACACTTTGAAGCCTCCGGAGCCTGTGATATTTATAGTGAAAATAAGATAAGCAGCGGCGAAGCCGTCAGTATCAATCTTAGCGGGGCCAGCAATGTAACTATGGAACTGAATACTCCCAAAGTGAGTGCTGGTTTATCCGGTGCAGGAACTATTGCTTTAAAAGGCGAAACAAAGGAGTTAAGGATTGATGGCTCAGGCTCTACGGATATTAAATGTTTTGATATGATGGCTGAAAATATTTATATAGAAATTAGCGGTGCAGGTGATGCAGAAGTGTATGCCAGTGTAAAACTGGATG
>JAHEZF010000113.1 GCA_023251215.1 Sphingobacteriales bacterium
TTTTGAGATGAAGTACTACAATGCGGACGGTAAAGAAGGAAGTATGTGTGGCAATGGGGGACGATGCATGACAAAATTTGCATACCACTTAGGCATTCATAAAAATTCTTACAGATTTTTTGCCGTGGATGGAGCCCATGAATCAGAAATTGATACCGATGGAATTGTCTCGCTGAAAATGAAAGATGTAACAGTCATCAGGAAATTTCACACTGATTTTATACTGGATACCGGGTCGCCTCACTATGTAAAGATGGTGCCGGATGTAATGAATATTGATGTATTTAAAAAAGGCCACGATATACGCCACAGCAAAGAATTTGAAGATGAGGGCATCAACGTAAATTTTGTAGAACAATTAGAAGATCCGGATAAAATAATGGTAAGAACTTACGAAAGAGGTGTGGAAGATGAAACCTGGTCTTGCGGCACAGGCGTGACCGCTGCAGCATTGGTTTGTTTCCACAATGAAAATGGTTTTAATGATGTGGAGGTAAAAACCCTGGGAGGAAAACTTAGTGTGGAATTTGACCGGGTGGATGACGGCCGCTATAAAAACATCTGGCTCTGTGGTCCTGCTGAAAAAGTTTTTGAAGGTTCGGTAGAAATAAAATAAGATGCCTGGAATTTTATCCAAAGAAGAGATCATTCAGCAGTTAGAAACTGTTTCAAGCCAGTTCACCGGATTTTGTTCCGGTATAAAAGATGAATTGTTTTTTTATCAGCCCACCGGAAAATGGTCTATTGCACAGAATGTAAAACATCTCATTACCTCCACAGATACTACAAGATTAGCCTTTTCACTTCCCAAGTTCCTGGTAAGGCTGTATGCAGGCAAGCCCAACCGCCCTTCCCGCACTTATGATGAACTGGTAGAAAAGTATAAATTGAAATTGGAAAAAGGAGGCCGTGCCAGCGGACGATTTATTCCAAATCCTGTTACAGCAAAAGCTAATAAAGAAAAAATGATCCAAACATTTTCAAAAGCAATGCAACAACTAACTGCCAGCATTAACAAAAAGTGGCAAGACCCGCAATTAGAAAAGTATATCGCCCCGCATCCATTGCTGGGCAAAATAACGTTAAGGGAATTATGCTATTTCACTATTTATCATACCCAGCATCATTTGAATACTATTAAATCAA
The DNA here is from genome assembly GCA_023251215.1 of Sphingobacteriales bacterium. Taxonomy (GTDB): domain Bacteria; phylum Bacteroidota; class Bacteroidia; order Chitinophagales; family Chitinophagaceae; genus JAHEZF01. Next base: position 1,147 of record JAHEZF010000113.1, read on the forward strand.
GATAAATTTTGAAATTGAAATTAAAACTCCCGGCTTACCTTTGCCTGCCCTTAAATATGGTACCTCCGGTTTATGATTCAGTATTTCAAAAATATCAACCAGCAAACTATAGAGATCAACACACCCGAGGCAGGGTCATGGATCAATATTTTGCCGCCGCTGAAACAGGAAGAATTTTCAGAATTATCAACAGGTCTGCAAATACCCATTGATTTTCTTACCGACTCACTGGATATTGATGAAAGAAGCCGTTTTGAAGAAGATGATAATGTTAAACTCATTGTCATTAAAACACCCACTGAAAATGATTCCTTCAATGAAAGCGATGCCTATTACATCACGATTCCTGTCTGCATCATTCTGACACAAAACCAGATCGTCACTGTCAATTCTTTTGCTAACCCGGCTATGAAAAGATTTCTGAGCACTTTTCAGAATCGTCAGCCTGATGAGAAAAACATGATGGTGCTGAAGATATTCGAAAAGGTCACTCAGGCATATATGCAATACCTGAAGGAGATCAATCAGCGACGCAATGCCATGGAGCAAAAACTGTATGCCAGCAACCGCAACGAAGAGTTGCTTGAATTGATGAGGATCCAGAAAAGCCTTGTGTATTTTGTAACGGCGCTGAAGTCGAATGAAATGCTGCTGCTGAAAGTTGCCCGCACCAATTTTCTCTCACTTAATGAAGAAGAAAAAGAATTGCTGGATGACCTGATCGTAGATATTTCGCAGGGACTTGAAATGGCCAACATTTATACCAATATCCTCAGCAGCACATTAGATGCTTTTGCCAGCATCATCAGCAATAACCTGAATAATGTGCTGAAGCGGCTCACTTCCATCACCATCATTATTTCCCTGCCTGCATTGGTTACAGGAATTTATGGCATGAACGTTCCTATTCCCTATGCTAATTCAACACATGCCTTTTATATTCCCATTGTCATATCGCTTGGCATTTCTCTCATCATCAGTTGGTATTTCCTGAAGAAAAAATGGTTCTGATACCCCTATCCCCTGAAAAGGGAATTCAATTCAAGTCTTTCATTGCTATTTTTGCTTTCGACAGACAACGTTTTTATTTATGTTCAACATAAGAGTATATGGTGTATTGATCAATGAAAAAAGACAAGTTCTGGTAAGTGATGAATTCATCCGCGGTAACTATTATACCAAGTTTCCCGGAGGTGGTTTGGAATTTGGCGAAGGGACCCGTGATTGCCTGAAAAGAGAATTCAAAGAAGAAATAAACCTGGAAGTGGAGATTGGCGATCATATTTACACTACTGATTTTTTCCAGCTGTCTGCTTTTAATCCTGAACACCAGATCATATCAGTCTATTATTTTGCCAAAGCGATGGAAGAAATAAAAGCTCCGCTGAGAAACAAAGCATTTGATTTTGACGAAAGAGAAATGAAAATGTATGACGAAACAGGGGAAACGGAAACTTTCCGTTTCGTTGACTGGAAAGATTTTTCCGAAGAAACTGTGACCCTGCCTATTGACAAGATCGTTGCATCCATAATAAAGAAAAAATCCTGATTAGCCTGCAGCAGGAATATTGGTAAACCCATCATCTTCATAACCCATCGCCGTTCGTTTCATTTTAACAGCCTTTTCATGTCCCAGGTATTTCTCTATTCTTTTTTCAACAAAATAAATAACCGGCGTAAGGATAATAGCCATGGTGAATTTATAGATATAATTCATCAGGCAAATGCCCAGTACCAGTTGCCAGCTCCACCCTTTCCCGATTTTAAATGCAATGAATAAAACAATAAAACTGTCCACCAGTTGTGAGATCAAGGTAGAGCCGGTTGCCCGCAACCATATTTTCTTTTCACCAGTTATTTTCTTTATTCTGTGAAAAACCGTTACATCAATTAGCTGGCTAACCAGAAAAGCCGTGATGCTTCCAAAAATGATCCACATGCCCTGGCCAAAAATAGAATTGTAAGCTTTTGACATATCGGGAACACCGCCGGCAACACCTGTAGAATACCAGAAATCAGCAGGCGGCACACCCATGGACAGGTAAAACATTATAAAAGCATACCCGATTAATATTACCGCAGTGTAAGAAATTCTTTTCACAGCTTTTCGGCCAAAATATTCATTCACTAAATCAGTCATAACAAACTCCAGTGGCCAGAGTAGCACACCACAAGTCAGGTTGAATGACAATCCGCTTTGTCCAAACAGTGTAAAATTTACCGGGTGAAATCCAAATAATTTTTCTAACGAAAAAATTTTATTGCCGATGGTTTCTGCGATCAGTGCATTGCAGCAAAAGAAAGCTGTCATGCCAAGGAAAAGCTTCGTGGCCTTATCTTTGAGAATCGTTTGGATCATTCAGGTAAAATATATAATAAAATAATACAAATAAAAATAACAGGTTGGCAATAACCAGCCACAGGGGTACATATTTTTTTAAATTCCTCCTGATAATAAGAACCGCTAAATAACAGAGGATGGTGACCGGTACAATGACCATCCCCATAAAATAACCAATAGTGATGATCGTGGACACAAGGCTTTCATCGCTTAGCCAGTTCCGGAAAAGTAATGACAATGATAGCAGGAAAAAAAAGCCGCAGATAAATGCCAGTCTTGACAAAAATAAAAGCCAGCGCATCGGGGATTTTAGTCTAAAATAGCATTATTTTGTCAGCATAATATTGAAGAATAATGAAAAATCAGATGCTGAAAAAAATACTCCCCCATTTTATTGCCGTAGCCATTTTCCTGATCGTATCAATATTGTTTTGCAAACCTGTCCTCGAAGGAAATGTATTGAACCAGCATGACATTGTGGGATGGAAAGGCATGGCGCAAAATGCTTTTGAATACAAAGAAAAGAATGGTCGTTTCCCGTTATGGAATCCCAATCTGTTCAGCGGTATGCCCAATTACCAGGTAGCCATGCAGGGTAAAAGCATTTTACCTGACCTGACAAAGATATTTACATTGGGAATGCCTAAACCTATTAACTTTTTTTTCCTCGCAGCTATATGTTTCTATATTCTTTGCTTAGCATTAAGGACAAAACCTATTATTGGGATCTTTGGGGGACTTGCTTTTGCTTTCTCCACATATAATCCTGTTATCCTGAGTGCGGGGCATGAATCCAAGATGCTGGCGATTGCTTATATGCCTTTATTGCTTTCGGGCCTCATTTGCACATTTGAAAAAAAATACTGGCTGGGCCTTGCTCTTACAACGGTTGGCGCCTATCTTGAAATTGGGGTTAATCACCCACAGATTAATTTTTATTTTTTACTGGTTGCTATTGCAGTTACGCTTAGTTATCTTTTTACCTGGATAAAACAAAAAGACTGGAAACATATTGCATTGTCCGGGGGAATAACTATTGCAGCAGCCATTACCGGCCTGGCAGGAAGTGCGCCTTCCATGATGACATCTTATGAATACAGCAAATTCACCATGCGGGGGGGTAAGGATATTTCCATTGAAGGAGATTCGGTGAAGGCGGCAAAAACTTCGGGGCTTGATACCGGTTATGCATTTCAATACAGTTTGGGCAAAGCCGAAACTGCCGTGATGCTGATGCCCAATGCATTTGGAGGAAGCAGCGCTAAACCAATTGGCGAAAATTCGCATGTGGTTGAAAAATTAACAGCAAGAGGTGTGCAGGAAAATAATGCACAGCAATTAGCAGGCAGCCTTCCTAAATATTGGGGCGGTATTGAACCCACTACTTCCGGGCCACCTTATCTTGGAGTAGTTGTTTGTTTACTCGCATTACTTGGATTTGTATTATATAAAAAACCTTTGCGCTGGGGATTATTAGCTGTATCGGTTCTGGCCATTTTAATGTCATGGGGAAAATATCTGCCCGGCTTCAATACTTTTTTATTCGAACACCTGCCTATGTATAATAAATTCCGTGCCCCATCCATGACAATGGTGGTAACTGAATTTACTATTCCCATTGTTGCTGTACTGATATTACAGCAATTATTATTTGCTGATAAAGCAAGAGACCTGTTAAAGACAAATTTCAAAAAAATATTGTACGCCATCGGTGGATTATTTGCTTTGTTGGCAATGATGTACCTGGCAATGGATTACTCATCACCCATTGACAAAATTTTGCTGGCAAACAAATGGGATAACAGCGGTACCGACGAAATTGGACGGTTGATCGTATCCGGGCTTAAAGCAGACCGTAAAGCAATGTTTGGCGGCCAACTATTAAGAACATTAGGTTTTGCAGTGCTTGTTGTTGGCTTACTGTACATGTACCTGAGAAATATTATCAAGCCCTGGATCGTAGCCATTGCTCTGATTCTCATCAGCAGCCTTGACCTGTTCATGATTGATAAAGATTATCTGAATGAAGATAATTATGTATCGAAGGATGAACTGGTGAATGAGCACTTCACGGCTTCTCAAATTGATCAACAAATATTACAGGATAAAGACCCCGACTTCAGGATATTTAATATGGCGGGTGATACCTACCAGGAATCCCGCACTTCTTACTTCCATAAATCAATAGGCGGTTATCATCCTGCCAAGTTGCGCATTTACCAGGATGTAATAGAAAGATATTTGCGTGCAAGTCCAAACCCGTCTGTGCTGAACATGCTGAATGCAAAATATATTATTGCAGCGAATCAAAAGACGGGACAGGAATCAGTGATTCCGAACCCCGATGCCTTTGGCCCTTGCTGGCTGGTTAAAAATGTGAAGTTGGTGGATGACCGTGTAGCTTCCATACAATCACTTGGCAGCACTAACCTGAAAGATACAGCAGTGGTAGAAAAATCATTCAGCAAAAATATCGTTCAGCCTCAATGGGATTC
>JAHEZF010000114.1 GCA_023251215.1 Sphingobacteriales bacterium
ACAAACTGCCTTGGTAGCCGGAATGGTCAGGTTGGCAACAGGGTTGGTTACATTCACTGTAACATTCGTTGGCCCACTTACACATGGTGTAGGTGTTGTCACTACTACTGTATAAACAGTATTCACCGTTGGATTCACATAAATTGTAGTGATAGGTGTACCGGCTACATATGCAGTTGTAGCACCTGCATTCGTCCACATTGTATTCGGTGTAGAAGGTGATGATGTCCATACACCTGTTGCAAATGCAGGAGCTGTATAATCAAAAGTAATTGTCCATGATGTTAATACTCCTAAATCTGCAGGTCCACCATCATACATTGCTAATGTCCATCCGCCATTTGAAATGCCAAACAAAGAACTCCATACTGTAGCCGTTGGCAGGAAGCCATTGGGTCCTGATTGACCAAAAGGCCCATTTCCTATAACAAGGTCTGCCCTGAATGTTCCTGTATATGGGTTAGTCCCTGTATTCAACCTGGCAGTACCGGAAGAACTGATCACCGTATTTACAAAGCCAGTAGTGACCCCAGCTCCTCCTGTAGAATTAAGAAAATAATCCAGATTTATTATCTGTCCATTAGGTGCTCTCAATACAAACACCATGTCTCCATCCCAGGTATGTGTCATATTAAATGTAACACGGGCATTTTGTATCACAGCTCCTGCTGGTATTCCTGAAACAGTAATGGTATGACTCACTCCATTAGGTGTAAAGTCCGGTACCGGAATCGAAATTGGACCCGATGGGAAACTTACTGTTGTTACCGGTGGTGAACCAAGAACATTTGCTATACTCAATTGCTGAATTGAACCTGTACATATTGTAGCCGATGATGGATTCACTGCCGCCACTAATGGTGTAACTGTTAAGGTTGCAAGAGTTGAAAAATCCGTTGCCGTGCATGCACCTACTACTACTAAACGATACTGATAACCATTTAATGTAGATGGTACATCAGTTATTGTCAGAGAATTTGTAGTTACTCCTGAATATGGTGCTGCACTGGGAACATTAAACCAGATACCTGCCGGAGTGGTTCTGTATTCCCATCTATAAGTCAAAACCGAACCCGTATTAACAGCAGCAAAAGTAACATTGCTTCCACACTGTGCAGATGTACTGGAAGGTTGTGTTGTAAAGACTCCCGTTATACATGGAGCAACATTAACTGAATAATCTTCCACCTGGCCATATACTGTGTTGCCACATGGCCCGGGATTAGGATCAGATGGGGCCCAATACAAACGAAATCTCATTCTTGTTGATCCAAGCGTAGCAGTTAAAGGAACAGTTACATTGCCGCTGAATTGAGCAGTTCCTGAAAGCGAAGTATAAAATAATTCGCCCGGATCGGTAAATTGACCATTTTGATTCCAGTCTACCCATACTCTTACAGAATCAGAAGCAAAATAATTAGATACATCAACTGTGTCACGATAAGTACCCGCCTGAATTAATGTAGTAGAAATATTGGTAAAATTCTCATATCCGCCTTGAGAACTCGATGGATTATTAATTGTATTAAATCGAACTCTGGAAATTTTTTCATCAATTTGATCAGTTGCACCTCCACTACAATAACAGGCCGAAGGAGGATTAATAGTTAATTGTATTGGTGCAGAGGTTGCACTTTGACTTGAGTTAGTACATGTAACTATACAGCGGTAAGCAGTAGGCACAGTTATCGAAGTGGTATAAGAACCTGAATTTGGTCCAACATTCGTCCACGGTCCGCCAACTCCTGATGTTGATGATTGCCACTGATAAGTAAGACCTGAAAAATTTTGAGGAATTGAAAATCCTAATGTAAATGGTACTGTCGGGCAAACAGGATTTGCTGTACTTGTGGTATTACCCGGGTTGGGTGTACCTGAGCAAGGAGAAGCAAAACAAGTCAACGGAGCATCTATAGAGATAGTGCAATTTGATGGCGGAGCCCCAACGTTTGTAACAAAAAAGTAATAAGTGGTACCTGCGGTTGCATTAAAAGAAAAAACAATTGGTACGCCCAATGTTGAGCTTGATCCCGGATCAGCGACCCAATTTGTGCAAAGGTTGGTTAATACAGGTGGGGCGTTGAATACTGTTACAAAGCCAAAACTGGAATTGGTAGCTGTATAAGTAACTGTAACGCACTGGGCCACCGGGTTCAACCATTGAAATATTTGATAATTGAAAGTACCGGCTAATCCAGCTTGACAGGCTCCCGGAGCCGCACAGGTTTTAGCTACCCCATCCCTGAATGACCTTAATCCAGTAGTTGGATCGCTACCGGTAATGGAAACAGTCCAGGTGGTACAAAGAGCCTGCGGATTTTGTATAGGATTTATTCCTGATGAAGTAAACACTATACCTGCATCATTTGCAACAACGTTTTGAACTTTGTGCAATTGCTTTAACCTGGCATCAATTTTTGCCTGTTGTGCAGCCTGAATCTTATTTTGATGTCTGACTTGCTGCGAATAAGAAACACAAGTTGATGTAATTAAAATCAATGCTACTGCAAAGATTTTCATGCAAAGCGCTAAACTTAAACGGGTAAATTTTGATTGCATAGTAAAATTTTTAGTTGATTGAGAATAAACAAACTCCGGTATGGTATTAAAACCACCGGCAGTAAGAGAAACAATAATTTTTTTCCGAAAATACAAAGGAGCGTAGATTTTTCTCATCTAGTCACTTTTGGTAGTGGCTAAGGTATGATTTTTTTACACAAAAAAATCTACCCGATAGACATTTTATTCACCAATATTCCCACCTGCATTTGTTACCATTTATCTACTTCTTCCGTTTTCTTATCAGAGCTATCGGAAAGTTCTGTTATCGCAGCAGGTTCGTTTACTTTTTCAACCGGTTCTGTTGAAGAAGCTTGAGGAGAAGGGCTTCCATTATGATCAGTTTCTTCAGCGGTTTCTTCATGATTGAAAGCGTCAAAATTAAAATCCGGCATCAACTCTGTTTTTACATAATCCACTACTTCTGTAAGTGCCTTAATGAACTTATTGAAATCTTCTTTATAGAGAAACACTTTGTGCCGGTCGTAGCCATTATCATTAAATCTTTTCCGGCTTTCTGTAATGGTCAGGTAATAATCATTGCCCCGGGTAGTTCTTACATCAAAAAAATATGTTCTTCTTTTGCCCGCCCTGATCCGTTTGCTGAAAATACTTTCTATTTTTTTGTCATTGTTCTCGTACGCCACAGTAATTGGTTTTAGCAGTTAAAAATAGTTTAATCGTTCCGAAAAGATTCCGGAGGTTAGTCACAAATATAGATATGTTTTTGACACAGCCAAATGAGAGTCTGGAGTCGGGAGTCTTGAGTCAATAAAACCTGAAAGCTATTTCGCAAAATGTATTTACTCTTGACTCCCGACTCCTGACTCATAACTCCCGACTCATAACTCTGAACTTCTCTCCTGTTCCTGCTGACGGGCATACAAACTGGCATAATATCCATTACGATCTATTAACTCATTATGATTTCCTTCCTCAACAATTACACCGTCGTCCAATACAACGATTTTATCAAACTTAAAAAGTGAAAATATCCGGTGAGTAATGATAATAGCAGTTTTGTCATTTAAATATTCATAAAGATTGCCGATGATCTTGTTTTCAGTTCTTGCATCCACAGCGCTGAGGCAATCATCCAGTATCAAAATATTCGGATCCTTAATGAGTGCCCTGGCAATTGAAATCCGTTGTTTCTGGCCTCCACTCAACGTTACACCTCTTTCACCAATCATTGTTTCATATTGTTGCAGAAATTGCATGACTTCATTATCCATATTGGCCTGTTCTGTTGCTCTGATCACTGCATCCCTGTTCTTATCTTCCAACCCAAAGAGAATATTATTTGCAACCGTATCACTAAACAAGAAAACATCCTGAGGTACATAACTGATCTGTTCCCTCAGCGTTTTCAAATCAATATTGCGTATATCAGTTCCGTCAAGTTCAATTTTCCCATTGGTAGGATCATACATTCGCAGCATCAGTTGAGCAATTGTTGATTTCCCGCTGCCGGTCCTTCCTACGATTGCAACTTTCCCGCCTTTTTTTATTTCAAGGTTGAAATTTTTTAATGCATGAATTCCTGTATGCGGATATATAAAATCAACATTTTGGAAACGAATATTTCCCTGCAATGTAAAATTCTCTGGTAAAGAATTATTCCGGATAGCAGGCTTGGTTTGCAAAAACTCATTCAATCTTTTTTGTGAAGCCGCAGCTCTTTGGATCATACTTGCAGTCAATCCTATTGCACTGACAGGAAATGTGAGAAGGTTTACATATATCACAAACTCTACGATGGTGGCCATATCAGTTTGTTCGGGATGAGCAATGTGATTTAATCCGCCAATCATGATGGTGAGTAAAGTGCTCAACCCGATCATCAATGTCATGGAGGGGAAATATATGGCTTCCACTTTTGCCAAACCAATTGCATTCTTCCTGTATTCTTCACTATTTTTTTTAAAAAAGCCAAGCATAGCTTTTTCCTGCACAAAAGATTTAATGACTCTTATCCCGGAATAAGATTCCTGTGCATTAGTTGTCAGATCTGATAATAAAGCCTGTATTTTTTCACTTCGTTTATTAATGATATTATTAACGTAATAAATAGTAATCGCAAGAATTGGCAGCGGCGCTAAAACATATAGAGTAAGCTCTGCATTTCTTTTAATCATAAAAAATACACATAAAGAAATCACTGCAACAAGATTGGCTAAATACATAATAGACGGGCCCGTAAACATTCTCACTCTGCTTACATCTTCTGCAATGCGATTCATCAGATCACCTGTAAAATGAGTTTTATAAAATGCAGTATCCAGTTTTTGATAATGCTGAAAAACTTCATTTTTCTGATCATATTCAATATGCCGGCTCATTACAATAATGGTTTGTCGCATCAGGAAAAGAAAAAAACCCCGAATTAATGCAATGATGAGAATAGTAAGACCACAAATGGCAACCACTTTCGCCACACCATAATCAGCCCCTTCCACTTTTTGAATAAATTTTTGAACTATAGTCGCATAACTGGGCGGAATAGCCCTTGGATGATAACCGGGAAATTGTTTTTGTACAAAATCTATTACAAAGCCGGTAATCTGAGGGGATAAAACATTGAAATAATTTGACAGGAATACGAATAAAATTCCAATGCTTAAACGAACCCTGTATTTCCAGAAATATTTATTGAGAGCTCTGAGATGCTTCAATGAAAAAAGTTTGCAACGAAATTAGAATTATGTTATCAAAAACAAATTTGCTATTGACAAGCGGAAAGAGAGGGATTCGAACCCTCGGTCCCGCAAGGCGGGACAACGGTTTTCGAGACCGTCCCGTTCGACCACTCCGGCACCTTTCCTTTTTTCAAATTCAAAAACTAAAAAGCATCCGCTAAACCGAATGCAATCAGCGGAGAAAGGGATTCGACCTCGTTCCCTGAAACTTTAGCGAAGGGGAAACCCCTATACCCAATGCTTATTTCTAAAAGCAATACCCGAACCTGTTTTCAGATATTTTTCAAATTCAAACGCTTTGTATTTGTTTACAAAAGCACAAAAGAACACAAGCACTACAGGAATTTTGTTTTTAGTAGCATCCACATAACCTTTCTGATGCCTGTTAATTCTTTCGTTTAAATCTTCAGAGCATCCAGTGTAAAAACTGCCATCAATACATTTCAAAATGTAAACATAAAACATAGCAAGAATATCACGAACTGAGTTGCCTCCTTCGCTAAAGCTCCGGAGGCTAAAAGCGGAGAGAGAGGGATTCGAACCCCCGGACCTTTTGGGTCAACGGTTTTCAAGACCGCCGCATTAGACCGCTCTGCCATCTCTCCACCGCAAAAATAAAAGGTTGTGGTGTAGGTGACAAAAGTCATTTTGCATGAGGCTCTCTTTTTTGTAATTTTATAATATAAAATTGCTGCCGCATGAATAAAATTTCTT
>JAHEZF010000115.1 GCA_023251215.1 Sphingobacteriales bacterium
ACTTTACGTCCCGAAAATTTTTTATTTATAAAACCAAAATTTACTATTATGAAAAAAATTGCCTGTTTAGTTTTACCGCTGGCTGTATTGCTGGCCATTACAACAAAAAGCCATGCCCAAGAATCCCTTTACAAACGCCTCGGCGGTTATGATGCCATTGCCGCCGTAACCGATGATTTTATCGGGAGATTAGCCACTGACAAAGTCTTGTCCCGTTTTTTTCTGGCATCGAGTGACGATACAAAAGGCAAGATCCGCCAGCATATTGTTGATTTTCTTTGCTACAACACCGGCGGACCCTGCATTTACATGGGCCGGACGATGAAGGATTCACACAAAGGGCTTAAAATTTCGGAGAATGACTGGACCATTACAGTTCGCCTGCTGATAGAATCCCTGAACAAATTCAAGGTTCCTCAAAAAGAACAGAATGATTTCCTGGCTATTGCCAGTACGTTAAAAAAGGATATTGTAGAAATGCAATAAAGAAAAGTTCAAAAACGGGGCTACGGCTCCGTTTTTTGTTCATCCTCTTCTTCCGCTATTGAATCGGCATTAATAATGCCCAATTTGTCAACGGCAATTTGTGCGGCAATCTGTGAAGCATCTTTTTTATTGAACGCTTTTCCTTCAGCAATATTCCGACCATCCACCATCGCAGCTACAGTAAATAAACGGCGGCCATTTTCCAGTTTTTCATCCAGGGTTTCAAACTCAAGCACTTTGCCATGCTTATTGGCCCAGCCATACAATTTATTCTTGTGGTTGATCTCTAAATTTTCAAGGTCGTCCATGAACATATGAGGAAGAATGATGGTTTGCAGTACCCATTTACCAGCTTTTTTATAGCCGTGATCCAGATAGATGGCGCCCACCAATGACTCCAGGGTGTTGCCAAATATCTGGCTGATTTTTAAAGATCCATCTAACTTGTTGTACAATGTGATTTTTTTCAGCCCCATGCGAATGGCAATCTCGTTCAGTTGCTGACGGTTTACCATTTTACTGCGCATCTCCGTAAGAAATCCTTCTTCCTTATATGGATACCGCTTAAAAAGATAATCAGCAATAAGGGCACTTAAAACAGCATCGCCCAAATACTCCAGCCGTTCATTATTTTCATCGGCACCTTCCCTTACCGAACGATGAGTGAGGGCGGTTTTATACAGGGAAATATTTCCCGGTTTAAAACCGAGAATGTTTTTAAGCTCTTTTTTAAAAGACAGGCCGGAATGCTTGCTAAAAAAATTTTTCAGAAAATCCACAGCGATTAAACTACGAAAAAAAGTTGAAACGATTAAAAAGTTTATTCCCAAGGAATCCCTTCGGGATAAGTTGACAAGAGGGGCTGAACTCTTTTCAAAAGGGCTATCTCTTTCAACTTATCAGCATGTTAACTTGTAAATTTTTTCATAATGACGCATGCATTGTGTCCACCAAAACCAAACGTATTACTTAATGCGGCACGAACCGTACGCTGCTGTGCTTTATTAAAAGTAAAATTGAGCTTGGGGTCCAGTTCAGGATCGTCGGTAAAATGATTAATGGTAGGAGGCACTATGTCATGCACAACAGCCTGAATACTGGCAATAGCTTCTATCACTCCGGCGGCACCCAGACAATGCCCGGTCATAGACTTTGTAGCGCTGATGTTGAGTTGATAAGCATGTTCGCCAAACACCTGGATAATGGCTTTTACTTCTGCGCCATCGCCAATGGGTGTAGAAGTTCCATGTGTATTAATATAGTCAATCCCATCAGGTTTCATTCCTGCATCTTCTAAAGCTACCCTCATTACATTTGTTGCCCCTAATCCATCCGGATGAGGTGCGGTTATATGATAAGCATCGGCAGTAGCGCCGCAACCTGCCACTTCGCAATGAATTCTGGCTCTTCTGGCTTTAGCATGCTCTAGTTCTTCCAACACTAATATTCCACAGGCTTCACCCATTACAAAACCATCCCTGTCTTTATCATAAGGACGGCTGGCAGTTTTTGGATCATCATTTCTTTCACTCATTGCTTTCATCGCATTGAATCCACCTACGCCGGCTTCACTGATTACTGCTTCGCTGCCACCCGTTAAAATAATATCGGCTTTACCAAGCCTGATCAGGTTAAATGCATCCATAATAGCATTGGTGCTGCTGGCACAGGCGCTTACTACAGCAAAATTGGGCCCCCGTAAATTATGCCGCATACTAATTTGCCCGGCGGCAATATCCAGAATCATTTTAGGAATAAAGAATGGATTGAACCGGGGTGTACCGTCGCCCTTTGCAAAATCAATAACTTCATGCTGAAAGGTGATCAGCCCGCCGATACCGCTGGCAAATATTACACCTACCCTGTCAGGATTAAGACTCTCTCTGCTTAGCCCTGCATCATTCATTGCCTGGTCACTTACCACTAAAGCAAATTGAGTGAAGCGGTCAATTTTCCGGGCTTCTTTTTTATCAAGAAATTGAATGGCATCAAATCCTTTTACTTCGCAGGCAAATTTGGTACGAAACTTTGCCGCATCAAACTGGGTTATCATATCAGCCCCGGATACTCCGTTTATCAATCCATTCCAGTAATCAGGAACTGTATTGCCCAACGGAGTAATAGCTCCCATTCCTGTAACTACAACCCGTTTTAATTCCATATAGCAGTAAGATAAACCAGTTTAATAAAAGATACAATTACGATTTTTCAAAGCTTCATCGTACACAGTAAAAACCGCCTTCGCTGAAAAAACAACAGTCAGAAGGCGGAGTTAATTTATTCCAATTATTTCCCGCCGGAGACGGGATTAAATGTACAGGCATTACTTGGCATGCTCTTCCAGATAAGCAACAGCCTGTCCAACCGTAGTAATGGTCTCAGCTTGCTCGTCAGGAATGGATATATTAAATTCTTTTTCAAATTCCATGATCAGTTCTACCGTATCTAATGAATCGGCACCCAGATCGTTGGTGAAAGAAGCTTCATTGGTTACTTCTGCTTCGTCAACACCCAGTTTGTCAACGATAATCTTTTTAACTCTTGATGCAATGTCTGACATGTTCTTTAGGTTTTGTTTATAGGCTGCAAAAATATACTTTTTGAGTTAATCGGCATGGGAAAGGCTTTTTTTTCCATTTTTATTCCAATAGTTTGATAAAGAACAGATAATACTGGTATAAACAATAATCAAAACCAACAAATAATGAATACAAACGGTTGGCAGTATAATAACTTCTTTGTAATTTGAAAACCATACCAACTACCTGTTTAGTAATGGCTCTGAAAATTATTGATCATGGAAGTAAAGAATACCGGCAAATGGTAAAATTGCGGGATGATATTTTACGCAAACCTCTGGGGCTGGGTTTTGATGCTCTTGAGTTGGAGGAGGAAAAAGACAATATGCTTATCGGCGCATTTGAAGATGATGAAATGCTGGGTTGCTGTATGCTGGTAGAAGAAAAATCTGATACGGTTCGTTTGCGGCAAATGGCAGTATTAAATGACCTGCAGGGAAAAGGTATTGGAAGAGCCCTGATGAATTTTGCAGAAAACCTGGCAAGGGACCGGGGTTATAAAATTCTTTCCATGCATGCCCGTAAAAATTCTGTTGGCTTCTATGAAAAAATGGGATACCAGATAACCAGTGATGAGTTTACCGAAATCACTATCCCGCATTATGTGATGGAAAAACAACTGTGAAGCCCCCTCCAACCTCCCCCGTTAGGGCAGGCTGCCAACCCACATAACCTGATATCCGAACTCTCAGATTTTTTATCGAAAAGATTTTAGATGAGATGAATCATTTTTTATTTTCCATCAATCTGAAATCATTTATTCTATTTCAATACTTGGATTGATAAAGAAAGAAAAGTAAGAAATCTATCTTCTGGATAGTTTGCAGGTAAGTCCCCTTTAGGGCGATTTAGGAGGCTTCACTTTAGCTTTTAATAACTGCCGTAATTCATAAACTTCATCGCTGTCTTTGCATCCACTTTTAGGAACCAGGAAAAAAGAACGGCTGTCAAAATACAAATGGAAGAAATGAGGGCTTTCCATGTAATTTTTTAATGCATTCCATGGCCATGACTTTGACCCTTTTTCATGTTCCAGTGTAAAACCATTTTCTTCAAAGTTCATACTGAATTTATGTTTGAAAGTAACCGCCTTACGATAAACCATTCCCGGAAGGATGAACCAGAAACTGATCATAAGTACAATCCACAGAAAAGAACCTACAAAAAAAGCCATTGCTGTTATTTTAAGAAAGGCATAAAGTATTATTGATGTCAGAGCAAAAACATTTACCAGTATTAGCATGATGCGTATTTCAGGGCGGCTGATAAAATGATAGCGCAAAGCCTGCATTACCTGGCCTTTTTCATATCCAAAATAAATAGTCATAAAACTGGTTGCTTGTTGTTAGTTACTGGTAGTTAGTTGCCGGTTAATGGCTTTCAAAGCAAACCAAGTTACACAGAAATTAAAAAAGCCCCGGCAATAAACCAAGGCTTCCAGAATATGCAGTCAATTATAAATTAGTTGAGAGGTATATTAAATAAATGACATATTTTTTCGTAAGGCATTGCCCTTAATTGGTCAGGTGTATAACCTCCTGTACCATTCGAGCTTCTGCCTAAAACACTACCAGGAATTAATATATATCTGACATTATTGGAAGGTGGAATAATTCCCGGATCTAATGTAGGATTAGACGTTGTCCAATAAATGGCTTTTATACTTCCTGCTTGTGCTCTGAACCAATAGCTTTTATTTTGATCAGGAATTGTAACCGGCAATTGATTAATGGCCGGGCTGAAACCAATAAACCGTATATAAACCAATACAACCCCATTGTCAATAATTGCCTGAGTTAATGAAACTGTTGCCATAATATATGTTCTTTCGGTAACACCAAAATTTGTTTCCAAATTCCATGTAGCAGGGCTAAACCAAGCCGAATAAATAACATTAGCAGTACCGGCAGGACCTTGCGGACCGGCAGGACCAACGGGACCAAGAGGACCAGTGGGGCCAGTGGGACCAGTAGGACCTGTAGCACCCGGAGTTCCGGCTGGACCTTGCGGACCAGTAGCGCCGGCAGGGCCTTCGGGGCCTTCCTTAGTACAATTAACTATTATAAATGTAATGGCTAAAAGCAGCAATGAAAGAAGTCTAAGCTTTCTCATAAAGTTTGATTTGGCTGTTAAATAGTTTCAGTTTTAAAAGTAAAGGGAATTTCCCTTTCTACCAACTGTTTTTAAAGGTAAAGGAAAAATTTTCAATTCGTTGCGTGTTTTGCCAAAAAAAATTTTAGCCTATTGCCGGTTTTAGCCGAACCATTATATTTGTTGCTTACCTAACCACCCAATATGCAACGGAAATTGTCCCTGATTATACTAATAACCCTGTTTACATTAACGGTTAATGCCCAGTTCAAAAAAGGCATGAGAATGGCCGGCGCCAGCATTGGAAGTACTTTCTTTAGCTCCACTACCTCCGATTACGGCTTTCCTCCTCCAACCAGCGGATACACTAACAGCAATACCTCGTTTGGTCTAAATCTTACCCCTTCGTTGGGCTGGTTTATTTCAGATCACTCGGCTATTGGCGCACAATTTAACCTGGGGTATAGTCACCAAAAAAATTTTGATAAGGATGCTGCCTCGGGTAATACTACCAATAAAAATACCTACAACAGTTTTACACTTGGAATCGGCGGGTTTGCCAGAAATTATTTTAATGCTTCCGGTTCTGTTCTTCCTTATGGGCAATTCAACTTGAATTTGGGGATCGGCTCATCAAGCAATAAAGGATTTGCTTTTATTACAAACAGTAATCCCGTCTATAAAAACACTTACGACGGCAAATCATCCGGTGATTTTTTTGCAAATGCCGGCCTGGCCGGAGGTTTAACTAAAAAGCTGAATGACCATACCGGGCTTGATTTTAATCTTGGCTATACATTTTCCTATTAT
>JAHEZF010000006.1 GCA_023251215.1 Sphingobacteriales bacterium
TACCTGATCGGGACTCATTGTCTTCAATGCCTTCTCCACCGATGTATAGCCACCATTCTTCCGGTACACATCATAGTAGCGGATGCCTTCAATATTAATTTTATCTAATAAAAGTTTTCTGCCCATGCTATTTATCTAATAGTTATTTCTTCAATTCACAATTAAACATCCAGTTCACACCAAACTTGTCTGTAAGCATTCCAAATTTTGAGCCCCAAAATGTATCCTGTAAAGGCATGGTTGATTTTCCACCCCCCACTAATGCATTAAAAGCTTTTTCCTCTTCATCCGGATTATCAAAATTAATGTTGAGGTGAACGGCACCGCTTCCTTTACTTTCAGTTCCACTCCGCTCATCATCTGCTCCCATGATGGTAATTTCTTTTGCGATCATGGTGGCATGCATTATTTTTTGCTTATCGCTGGCCATACTCTCCATAGGAGACCCTTCATAACGGGAAAGGTGTACAATTCCCCCGCCTAAAGCTTTGGCATAAAAGTTCAATGCTTCTTCACAGTTGCCATTGAACATGAGGTAAGGTGTCAGTTGCATATACTTAATTGTTTTGAGCTGCATTATTTCTGCATTCGTTAATTATGACATCCACTTTTTCTTTGGTCAGGTGCTCCCGGTAATTTTTTCCCAGTTGCATCATGGGTGCATAGCCACAGGCGCCAAGACATTCCACTGTTTTCAGGGTGAACATTCCATCAGCCGTTGTTTCTCCGGGTTTAATACCAAGTTTATCACCAATGTATTTGATAATATTGTCACTTCCGTTCAGCATACAGGGGCCCGTATGGCAAACTTCAAACATATACTTACCCACCGGTTTTAAATTATACATGCTGTAGAATGTCGCCACTTCATACACTTCAATCGGTTCTATATTCAGCAATGAAGCCACATAATCCATTGTTTCCACACTCAGCCAGCCGCCGAATTCTTTTTGCGCCAGATGTAATGCCGGTATCACGGCGCTTTTTTGTTTCCCTTCCGGGTAAAAGCTGATGATACGTTGTACTTCTTTTAATTTTTCGTCTGAAAATTTAATCATATACCCCCATCCCCTAAAGGGGAGTTTTAAAACTCTGCGTTGATACCAGAGCGCTTATTATTCAATATATGAACTTAAATATTTAACTCTCGGTTGTTAAAAGAACTTTCCCGGATACATCAAACTCTGCGACCTAAGTTCCCCCTTTAGGGGGACAGGGGGCTTTACCCATCCATTTCTCCCGCAATTATATTCAAACTGCTCATAGTTATCATAGCATCACTCAGCATCCCTCCTTTTGTTAACTCTTCAAAAGCCTGGTAATAAATAAAACAGGGCCTGCGAAAATGTAAACGATATGGAGTGCGACCACCATCGCTTATCAGATAAAAACCTAATTCGCCATTGCCTCCTTCTACAGAATTATATACCTCACCTGCCGGCATATTGATTTCTCCCATAATAATCTTGAAATGCCAGATCAATGCTTCCATTTTGGTGTAAACATCTTCTTTCTCCGGCAAATAATATTCAGGAACATCCGCATGATATACTTCCGCTTCGGCTCCTTTAAATTCCTGCACCTTATGATAAGCCTGCTCAATGATGCTTAAACTTTGCCACATTTCCTGGCTGCGTACCAACCATCGGTCATAGTTATCGCCGGTATTACCAACAGGAATATTGAATTGAAAATCCTCATAACTGCAATAAGCTGTATGCACTCTTATATCATAATCCACGCCAGTTGCACGCAGATTAGGTCCGGTAAAGCCATAATTCAATGCCCGTTCAGCGCTGATAGTGCCGGTACTCATTGTTCGTTCCATAAAAATACGGTTGCGCTGAAAAAGATTTTCGAACTCCTTCAGCACCCGTGGGTACTCTCTTAAAAACTTTTCGAGTTTTTGAAAAGCAATGTCATTAAAATTTCTTTCAAACCCGCCGATACGACCTATGTTAGTTGTCAGTCGTGATCCGCAAACCTCTTCATATATTTCATAGATCAGTTCCCTGTACTGCATCACATAAAGGAAACCGGTGTATGCACCTGCATCTACACCAACAATGGAATTGCAGATCAAATGATCCGAAATTCTTGCCAGCTCCATAATGATGATACGGAGGTAATCAACCCGCTTAGGAGTTTTTATACCCAGCAATTTTTCACAGGTAAGGTGCCAACCCATGTTATTAATGGGTGATGAGCAATAATTCAACCGGTCAGTGAGTGTAGTGATCTGGTAAAGCGGACGGCGTTCAGCAATTTTTTCAAAAGCCCTGTGAATATATCCCACCGTTTGTTCTGCCGAAACAATACGTTCGCCATCCAGTTCAAGGATATTCTGAAACACACCGTGTGTAGCTGGGTGAGTAGGTCCCAGGTTCAGTGTAGTAGTGGTCTTTTCAATACTTCCTTCCGGTAATTTTATGTGATGTTCGGTCATGATTAATTTGAAAATTTATCAATTCGAAAATTTGAAAATCGAAGAATAACCCTGATTATTTTCAAATTTTCAAATTAGCGCATTAGCTAATTACCCCCTCTCCCAAACATCTCATCATCTTTATCTGTCCTTGTCTGGTCTTCCAGTGGAAATTCTTTCCTCATCGGGAAATAATCCATTTCTTCTACGTTAAGAATTCTTTTCAAATTAGGATGACCAATAAAATTCACTCCATAGAAATCATAAGTTTCCCTTTCCATCCAGTTAGCTGCGGAAAATAAGCCCGTCGCCGTGTACACATCCGGTTTTTCAATACCTGTAAATACTTTTAAACGAATCCGGACATTATCAACAAGATTATGCAGGTGATAAACTACTGCAAGTTCCTTACCCTTTTTATCCGGATAGTGCACTGCGCACAGATCGGTCAGGAACCTGAATTTCAGTTCCTCATCATCATATAAAAAATTCAGCACTTTCAGGTTGATTTCTTTGGGCGATTCGAAGGTGAGCAAATCATAGGGTTCGGTGAAATTTTTAACCTGGTCTCCAAATTTTTCAATCAGTTTCTGTTTGATATGTTCATTTGTTAATGCCATTTCGTGATTTCAGGTTTTAGATTGCAGATTGAATAAAAAAATCTAAAATCGCAAATCTGCAATCGCCAATTATTGAATCCCGTAACTTTCCAGCAATGCTTTGTATTGATCACTGTTTCTTCTTCTTAAACTTTCCCTACCCACCAAATCCTGTATTCGTATCACTCCATCAAGGATGGCTTCAGGCCGAGGAGGACAACCCGGTACATATACATCCACCGGAATCACCTGGTCGATCCCCTGCAATACACTGTAAGTATCAAAAATGCCGCCGCTGTATGCACAGGCTCCCACTGCGATTACCCAGCGTGGCTCGGCCATTTGCAGATATACTTGTTTTAATACCGGGCCCATTTTTTTTGCAATGGTTCCCATTACCATCAGCAGATCGCATTGCCGGGGTGAAAAGCCAACCCTCTCTGCACCAAACCTGCCAAGATCGTAATGTGAACCCATCGTTGCCATAAATTCAATTCCACAGCAGGAAGTTGCAAAAGGCAGCGGCCAGATGGAATTTTTTCTTGCCAAACCAATTACTTTATTGAGCGAGGTGGCAAAAAATCCTTCTCCCATACTTCCTTCAGGCATTTCTGCCATACTAATATCTGCCTCAAGCGGCTTTTGAATAAGATTATATGCAACAGGACGTGGCATAAAAAATTTTAGATTTTAGTCCCGATAGCTATCGGGAGAAGATTTAATATTTATAACACTCCTTTCGTCAGTCGGTTCACAATCTTCAATATTAAATAACAAAATATTCAATCGTTTTAATCTTCCCACTTCAATGCTCCCTTTTTAATTATATAAATAAATCCACAAAGAAAAAACCCGGTGAACATTAAAACGGCCCAAAAGCCATTCCACCCAAGTTCTTTAAAATTTACTGCATAGGGATAAAAAAAAATCACTTCCACATCAAACAACACAAACAGAATAGCCGTAAGAAAATATTTAATTGCCACTGGCTGGCGGGCATCACCATGAGTTTCGATTCCGCTGGCAAAAGTTTGCAGCTTATCCGTTGTTTTTCTTTTGGGACCCAATAAATGTGTTACTAACATTAGAAATACAACTAACCCGACGGCAAAAATTACCTGGATGACAACCGGCAGATAAGAGCCGTTGTCAGCTGTATTCAGGCCAGTTTGAAGTAAATAGATCATTACTTTTTCTCTGCTGCAAAATTAAGGTGGTGGCATGAGATTACCTTAGCTTAAAGAAGAAAAGAGAAAAAGAATTGATGAGGGTTTACGGGTATATTCTTCCACAGTTTCCAACTTCTTTATTAATAAAAATCCCCCACCATTCATTACAGCAGAGTATCTTTTTGTAAAAAGAAGAAAACCGGGTTTTTAATTCTTTACAGATGTATTTTTCACCACAGCCTTTGTCTTAGGCTTAACGGTTGTTGCTTTTTTGGTTGCGGTTGTCTTTGCCGGTGTTTTAGTTTTTGGATTGGTTGTTTGTTTGGGTACAGGTGGTTTTTCCAGGTCAGTAATATATTTTATTATCGTTTCATTGGTTGGATCCAATACCAGCATTATTTTAAGATATTCAACAGCCTTTACTTTATCCTTGAGTATATTGGCATAATACTGTGCCAGGTAGCCCGCCGTACTTAAAATGGCGGGTTTATATTTTGCTGTATCTCTTTCAAGTATTTCCAGGTATTTTATCGCTGGCTGTACAGCCAATCCTTTTTCCATGGACGTATCTAATGCCCGTTGTATGTTAAATCTCCATTGCCAGCCAAAATTTTCATCAGGATATTTTTCTGTGTAAATTGTAAACAGGCTGTCCGATCTTGTATAATTCTTTCCCTGGTAGTATGCAAATCCCGCATCAAAATAATCCCGCTGACCGGGATTGGCTCTTAACCGGATTATTTCCATCCTCAGGTCTCCTTCCTTGTTACGACTTATGCTATCACCCATAGCTTTAAAACATTCAGCACCTTTCTTTAAAAAATCAATCTTCGACTGTAATACCGTATCCATTGCCGCTCCTTTTATGTAGGTGTCGTAGATTTCATCGGGAGAACTGCTTGTCCTGGATAAAATTTTTGCTTTCAGCTCTATATCTTTCAGAATAATATCTTCAGGTCTCTCTTTCTCAAAATACTGATCAATAAATTTTTTTGCTTCATTATAATTGCGCTGGGTATTCATGCTATCCTTTAAGGCCAGCAAAGAATCTCCTTTATCGGACCAGGCATAAGCTAAAAGCTTATATAATTTTGGCTTGGTATGTTCCCTCTCAGCCGATACTACTTTTTGAGCCTTGTCAATGGCACAATCAAAATCTTTGTGAGCCCAACATAGCTGACCGTACAGGTATTCGTCCTGTATGTCTGTTTCAGGCAACTTGCTGTCAATATATTTCTTCAACTGGTTTTCTGCTTCATTAAAATCCTGCCGTTGAAAGAAATAATAAAAAAACAATTCATAATAGGCCGGGGTAAATTTTGGATCACGGGTGATGGCTTCGTTGAGGTACTGCAAAACAAGTTCCCAGTTCCTTTGTGTCACAAAAATTTTGGCTAATCTCAGGTCGGCCACAGCAAAAGCCGGATTGATCTCCAGCGTTTTTTTATAACTCTGGTAAGCATCGCCACCGCCCTCGCCGGGCTTAGCTTTGCGGTAAGCATTGCCTAACTGCAACCATGTTTCGGTATTCAGAGGATCTCTGAGTACAGCTACCTTTAGTTTTTCAATGGCGTAATTAAAATCCCCGGCTTTAGCATCTACATTGGCTCTGCCTATTGCAGTAAGTACGGCCGGGTCGTCGCCTTTTTTTCCGCGGCTTGCTGTTATGGCCGCTTCAAAACGCTGGCGGGCATCACTGGTTTTATTATCCAGCAAGTCTGCATGACCTAAACCTACAAGTATCAGTGGCGCATTACCATTGGTCATTAATGCTTTTTCGTATAACTGGCGGGCAGCGGCATTATCATCCATGTCAAAATATGTTTGACCCAGCCAGTAAGTAGCATCCATATTATTTGGATTGGTGGCAAGTAGTTTTTCAAAAACAGCCACTGCACTCTTAAACCTGTCCGCATAC
This sequence comes from Sphingobacteriales bacterium, assembly GCA_023251215.1. Lineage (GTDB taxonomy): Bacteria > Bacteroidota > Bacteroidia > Chitinophagales > Chitinophagaceae > JAHEZF01. The sequence continues at coordinate 6,112 of JAHEZF010000006.1, forward strand.
AAATGATTCATCCCCTCCTGTATGGTCTGCGCTTTTAACCCGGTTATGAATAATAAGCCGGAAATTAAAAATGTATTTGTGGTTTTCTTCATTTTACTGTTCACTTTAAGAATTGTAAATATAGCTGATTTGTTTACTCCTTCAGCCTTACAGGTCTTATTCCAAAATTTTTCTGGGCAGGTACCAGGTAAGCCCTTTTAAAAATAAGTTGTCCGATCTCCCCACTCATAAAATCAGCAAATCCATGTCCTAATCCTTTATAATTTTCTTTAACGATATAAACCAAATCCCGTACCATAGGATAACGCTTGGTGAAAATATTAGCCTGGTATGCTTTAACAAAAGACTCTGGTGTATCTGTGCTTTCAATCGCCGCTATTCTTACTTTTTTCAAAAAACTCAACTGCGCTGTGTCTTCCGGATTTCCAATCCAACTTACGCCTATAAAGCCAACCACATCCGGGTTTTGGGAGACATAGTTAATCACTCCTTCGCTGCTGCGTGCCGCTACTGCCTTTGGAGTGAGTGTGTCGCCATGCAGTACTGAATCGATGATAAAACGTACTGTACTGGTTGCTTTTACCCCGTCAAATACCGGGATTAAATTTTTCCTAAATCTGCCTTTCAGGATTGCCCTGATATCAGTCATTGTAAATAATGAGTCCGGCGCCCCGGGATTTACAATAACAACAATAGCGTCTCTTGCAATGGTCATGCTTTCGGGTGATACCTCCATCGAATCAACCATAAATGCTTTTTCATCTTCATTGAAGCTGCGTGTAGCAATGATCATCCGGATGCTATCTGCTTCGAGGTCTTTAAAACATTCCGCCTCGGGCTTATATTGAACAATGATCTTCGTTCCCGGATGATTGGCTTCATACACCATCACCTGCGCATCTATTATTGGTTTAAATGATTCATCGGCGCTTACATGAATTGTTCCTTTGTTTTTACTATCCGGCAATTCCTCTTCCTGTTTTTTAAATGATTTACAATTCATCAGCCCGGACAAAAGGCAAATAATCAGAATGAACGGGGTTATCAATTTCATCTGCCGGCAATAGCTCATCTGAAATAATTTTTCTTGTAACCCCTGTACAATCTCCAGCATCCGTAAACTAAGCACATGCCGCCAAAAAATTTATCTATGTCTGTAGATGGAAATTTGGCAAATTCTATTTTTAATTGTTGATGAAATAAAAAGAAGAGTCCCACCAAAATAATGAAGATACCCATTCCATAATCCATGATGGAACGCATCAGGGATACTTCTTTTCTTTTTTTCTTTTCATATTCTTCAAACATCAGCCGGCATTTTCAGGGAACGGCAAATTATAAAAATTTTATTGTTCAACCCCGATAAATGTTACCGGTAACACATAACTAACCGGAACGTTGACGCCATTCTGGATAGCCGGTTTCCAGCGGGGCATTCGTTTGCATACCCTAATCACTTCACGGTCAAATTCATTACCACCACTGCTCAAAACTTCCAGTGCCGAAACAAAACCATCTTTATCCACTTTAAATCGTACCTGCACCATCTTCTTTTCACCAGCCTGTAGCTCACCGGGGGTGTACAGGTTATTTTGCAAAAATCGCATCAATGCCACCTGCCCGCCTGGAAATTCTGGTTCCCTTTCAGTAGGATCAAAAAAAGTTTCAGGCTTTGCAGGCCCGGTGTTTGTTCCATTTACAGAAGTAATTAACGGGTCAACAGGTTGTACTTTATCGTCTTTTATTTTACCATCTGAAGTCACATTATCAATCTGCTTTCCAATTAAATCCTTTATTTCAGTCATCGTGGTTGTTACTTGGTTGTCCGGTTTAATTTTTATAGCATCGTTATATTTTATTGTGGCAACTTTTTCCACCGGTTTGGGGTTGAGGGGTTCTTTTGGTTTTTCAGGTTCCTTTGGAAGCACAATTTGGTGGAGTAGAAACCCATTATCATTATTCTTTGCCTGGGTAGCAGGCGTTTCATCTTTTTTACCTAATACATTTATCAAAACAAAAAAAAGAATAACTGAAGATGCTGCAGCTAATGCCAGAAACAAACGATGGTTATAATTCCGCCGAAGCGCATAGGCTCCGTATTCCTTGTTGCGGTTCTCGAAAATAATATCGAGAAGATCGGCTTGCAGAATTTCATTGTTTGTCATGGCTATACTTTTGGTAATTAGATGCAGGCTTATTTTATTTCCATAGCCGGTTGATCCGTTAACAAATAATTATTAAGTAATAATTATTTGTTATTCATTTTGCCTGACCTTTGTCAGCATGAGAATCCTGATGGTTTGCCTGGGAAATATCTGCCGCAGCCCGCTGGCCGAAGCCATTTTGCAGGATAAAGCTTTTAAAGCAGGATTAACATGGACTGTGGAAAGTGCGGGGACAGGAACATGGCATATTGGCCAGCCGCCGCATCATCTTAGCCGGAAAGTAGCAGCTCTAAATGGAATTGACATCGGCCGGCAAATATGCAGGCAATTCAGGAAAGAAGATATGCTCGATTATGATCTTATTTATGTGATGGATGAAAACAATTATTTTGATATAAAAACCATGAGCAGGGAATTATGGAATGAAAACAAAGTGGAGTTTTTGCTGAATGAATTGCATCCCGGGCAAAACAGGAGTGTACCCGATCCATACAGCGGAACCGAAGCGGATTATCATGAAGTATATAAAATAATTGAAGAAGCATGTAATAAGATCATTAAAAAATACTCAATACACAATATTCAACACACAAGCAGAACCGAGTAATGAACAAACCTTCACTTCCACAAGGTACCAGAGATTTTGGTCCGGAAGTTGTCCGGAAAAGAAATTACATTTTTGACACTATCAGAAATGTTTTTGAATTATACGGGTTTCAACAGCTGGAGACTCCGGCGATGGAAAATATTGAAACGTTGTTGGGGAAATACGGTGAGGAAAGTGATAAATTGATTTTTAAAATTTTGAATAACGGGCTTGATAATCCCGACAAACAAAAACAGGTAAAAGAAGATTTTCAGAAAGTATTAGATGGGAAAAGCGTAAAAGGGATTACTGAAAGAGCTCTAAAATACGACCTCACCATTCCCTTTGCCCGTTATGTGGCAATGAATCATGGTCAGCTGACATTTCCATTCAAGCGTTATCAAATACAACCTGTGTGGCGTGCCGACCGCCCGCAGAAAGGCCGCTACAGGGAGTTTTACCAGTGCGATGCCGATGTTGTAGGCAGTAATTCACTTTTAAACGAAGTAGAACTGGCAAATATTTATCATGAAGTATTCATTCGCCTTGGAATTACAAATTATGAATTAAGGATAAATCATAGAAAGTTATTAGCAGCGCTGGCCGGGATCTGTGGTGGCGCTGATAAAATGACTGACATTACAATTGTTATTGATAAATTAGATAAGTTCGGCCTGGAAAAAGTGAAAGAAGAATTAAGTCAGAAAGGATTAAATAAAAAACAAATTGATGTCATTGAAAAATATCTTTCCATCAAAGGTTCAAATCCGGAAAAAATTTCACAACTAAAAAAACTTTTGGGTAATTCCGAAACAGCCAGGAAAGGAATAGAAGAACTCGAATTCATTCTAAACTCCGGACTCACTCCCGATAGCTATCGGGATCATGACTCACGACTCACTCTTGACCCCACACTTGCCCGTGGCCTTAACTATTATACTGGTATCATCTTCGAAGCAAAAGCAACGGAAGAAGTTAAAATGGGCAGTATCGGTGGCGGCGGCCGGTATGATGATCTCACCGGATTATTTGGTGTTCCGGGTATTCCGGGTGTGGGAATTTCATTTGGTGTGGACAGGATATATGACGTGATGGAAGAACTGAAACTTTTTCCTGCCGATGTACATGTGGGCACACAGGTATTGTTCTTCAATCTTGGGGAAGCAGAAAGTACAAAAGCTTTTGAATTGATGCAGCAGTTAAGAAACAAAAGCATCCGGTGTGAACTGTATCATGAAAACGTCAAGTTTGACAAGCAGTTCAAATATGCCGAAAAGAAAAAGATCCCTTTCGCCGTTATCATCGGCAGCAAAGAGCTGGAAGAAAAAAATTGCACGCTGAAAGATCTTCGCAAAGGAGAACAACAAACTCTTTCTTTTGAAAAGCTTTTATCTTTTTCTTTCCAATAGAAAAAATAACCCCGTCCTGTATAAGAAAGGACGGGGTTAACCATTATCTGAAAAAACGAGTTCCTGTATCAGTACCCTGGATTCTGTTGTGACCTGATATTAGGATTAGCATCCACCTCTGTTTGAGGAATAGGTAACAGCCTCCTGTAATTTGTGTATGGAAGGCTTTGTGCCGCTGCCGGATAGTTCGAACTTCTTACAACATCCAGTTTCAGGCGTTGCATATCCATATATCTGTCTCCTTCAAAAGCCAATTCTTTTCTTCTCTCTTTAATAATATCATTAAATAATGCCGGACCTGTAGAGGCGATAGCAGACGCCCCTCTTCTGCTGGTAATGTAATTGACATAAGTTAATGCGTCGGTTTCGTTTGCCGGTAATGAAGCCTCTGCTGCGATTAAATACACATCACTCAAACGCAAAACCTTGGTATCACTTATATCTGATCCAAAAGTGCCAGGGTATTTTTTATTTAAAAACACTGCAGGCAAACCACCCCTTGTACCTGTTGTATATAATCCTTTTCTTGCATCTGCAGCTTCAAATAAAGCATAAAGAGGATCGGAACATAAAAGATCGCCATAACCAGCCTGGTTATAAATATTAGCCAGGCAATCAAAGCCAACACTGGCGTTAACATCTGAAGATACTTCGAAAAGGGTTTCCACTTTATCAGTTCTGGGGGTAAGTACAGTCCAGAAAGTAACATAACCGGCTGCGGATACTACAGTGAATCCGCCATTGTTAATCACGTCAAGGGCCGCTGTTTTTGCATTGGCATTATCACCCATGGTTAAATATACTTTTGCCTGAAGGCCTCTGGCAGCATATTTACTGAACTGGGTTGAGTTTGTAAAAAGGGTCATAAGATTATATGCCTGGGTAAGATCGGAGTTTATAAGAGTATATACCTCGCTTACTTTGGAACGCCCAGGCTTGTAATTAGGTTCATAGGTTGTAACAATAGGAACCCCCATAGCGTTGGGGTCATCAGTGAAAGGTTTGGCAAAATAACGTACGAGGTTGAAATAACATAAAGCCCTGACGGCATAAGCTTCCCCTTTATACTGATTCACATTTGCATTGGCAGCTACGCTTGCATTAATAATATTATTTGCCCGTAAAATGGTTGTATATGCTGCTGACCAAAAGCCAAGTGTATTTCCATCACTTACTATATAACTATAATTGTTATAGGTTATATACCTGCCCGAATTTGTCGTAGAAACATAAGCATTATCTGCAATCAGGTCTCCTAACACAGGCACGGTTCTGGCAAAGTGGTCAGTAGCCCTGAGGCCTACATAGGTTCCGCGTATAGCTGCCTGAAGGTCAGCCTCTGTTACCAAAGCCTGTTCGGGAGGTATGGCAGTAGGAGGCAATAGTTCAAGAAAGCTTTTTTTGCATGATGTAAAAAACATCATTATGGCAAGAATTGCCATTGTGGATATGCGTTTATAATTATTGTGTATCATAGCAGTCAAAATTTAAAATTTTAAAACCCAAGGTTTACCCCTACAGTAACCGTTTTTGGAATGAATACATCCAGGTTGGTTTGGCTGGATACTCCCTGTTCAGGATCAAAGCCCAGGTGTTTATCCTTCACCCAGGTCCATATATTAGTGCCTCTGACATAAAAGAAGGCCCTGTCTATTTTTAATTTAGATAAAACAGACTTTGGGACCTCATACCCAAACTGAACATTTCGTAACCGGATAAAATCTCCCTTGATTAAATAGAATGTAGAAAAATTCTGGAAGTTCTTATTCCCGTTTTCAATAAATTTCGGAATGTCGGTGATGTCCCCGGGCTTTTGCCAGCGATTCAGTATTCTGGCCATTTTGTTGAACCCGGCATTAAACCCGGCTCCCAGATAATAAGAACCCCAGGAATCCTGCACCAGGTTCCCAAATTGATAATTGAACTGCAATTCAAGGCTGAATCCTTTAAATTTAAAAGTATTGGTAAAAGCCCCGAAATACTTTGGAGATGCAGATCCGTAAGGTACCCGCTGCGCCACACCAATATTATTGGTATCTTTTGTACGAGTAGAGTCATAATACCATAACGGGTCGCCATTGGCAGGGTTCACACCTTTATATACCCTCACATAAAATGTCTGGATATCCAGCCCTTCCTTGATGATAAATGTTCCGATAATAGGATTATGATCGGGCAGACTTAATACTTTGTTTTTATTATGGGCATAAATAAGATTAACTGTCCAGTTGAAATCCTTTGTTTGAACAGGCGTAGCGTTCACTGTTAATTCAATACCTTTGTTTTCCATTTTTCCAATATTCCGGGTTTGTGAGGTAAAACCGGATGTTCTGGACAATGGAACTGCTAATAACAAATCGGAAGAAATTCTTTTGTACCAGTCAAAGGTTAAGCCCAAGCGGTTTTTAAAAATAGAAACATCAATTCCTATATTAAGGGGTTTGTTCAACTCCCATGTAAGATCGAGGTTCCCTACATTACCCGGTGTAGATGCAGGTGCACTGTTATAGCTTGATCCAAATGCATAAGTGGGAAAATAATCATAGTTACCAATTCCAGCATTACCATTAACACCATATGAACCCCGGAGTTTTAACTGGTCAATGAATCTTACATTCTGCATAAAGTTTTCTCTATCTACATTCCATGATCCCCCCACTGACCAGAAATTTCCATATTTGTTTTTGGGTCCAAATTTAGAACTCCCATCCCGGCGGAAACTTCCTGAAACAATATATTTGTTTTTATAATTCACATCTGCAATAGTAAATTCTGAAGAGAATGTATAGTCAGATATGGCGCCGGTAGTAGTAGTGGGCGTAGCGCCGGATGAAGGGTACTGGAGGTAAAGTGTGGGAGAAAGTGAAAAACCCCTGGATTGAAGAGTGGTAAAGTATGAACGGCTCCTTTGGTTTTCGTAACCTCCCAAAATGTTATAACTAAGATTTCCAGATCTTAAGATATCTCCGTGATAACTCAGTGTATTTGTCCATACCCAGTTAAAATAGCGGGTATATAAAGCAATGGCTCTTCCTGTGGTTGTTGGATTATAATTAACTCCTGGATTAAATGTGGGACTTCCTGCAGCTAACACAGCGCCATCACCATATAGCGGGTTATTATACTGATCTTCTTCGAGAACACTAAGATCTCCGCCAAAAGCCGTTTTTAATTTCAAATTTTTTATGATTGTATAATCAACGGAAGAACTGCCACGCATGCTTAGTTCTTTCAGGTATCTTTTATCCATGTGTGCAAGGGCCACTGTATTATACAAACTGCTGGTTGGAAAATCAGCGGAGACTACATTAAAGGTGCCATCAGGATTATAAATAGGTTTTGTAGGTAGTACAAAAAATGATGATAGCACCGGGTTACCAAAAGCGCCGCCTGTTAAAGGTGTGTGTTGGCGAACAAAGCCTCCATCTATATTTGTGCTAACTGATATTTTGTCTGTTATTTTATTGGTGACCCTGATAGCGCCGGTATACCTGTCCAAATCCGTAGCGATGGTTGTACCCTCCTGTTTAAAATATCCGCCAGACAGATAAAAAGTGGTTTTATCATTACCCCCGCTTGCACTCAAATTATATTGAGTCTGGGTTCCTTTTCTCAAAACCGCATCCAGCCAATCAGTAGATACACCGGTATTATTAGCTCCTCTTGCAGCAAGTGTTGCATTTATGGTTGCCTGGCTGGCGCCTGCATTCACAAGTCCTTCAGTGATGAGTGCAATATATTCAGCTGAATGCAAAGGCTTGTAGCCATCACCCTGGTAGGCAACATCACTACGCCCGGTTTCCACATCGAACCTTATCTTGGTCTTGCCTGCTTTTCCTTTTTTAGTAGTGATCAAAATAACTCCATTAGCCGCACGGCTGCCATAAATAGATGCCGAAGCAGCATCTTTAAGAACAGAGATACTTTCAATATCATTTGGGTTCAGTGTGCTTAATATATTGGCGGTAGTGGTTTGACGGGACAGGTCATTTGCATTTACCGGTAGCCCGTCAATAACCCATAGCGGTGCATTACTTGCAGAGATAGAACTAATACCCCTGATGCGTATCTGCTGGTTTGCACCCGGCGCCCCGGAAGAAGCAACAGATTGTAATCCCGCCACCATACCCTGCAAAGCCTTATCAATAGAAGTAAAGGGTTTGTTTTCAATTTGAGCGGCTTTTACCTGCGATACCGAACCGGTAAGTTCAGTTTTCTTCTGTTGCCCGTAAGCTACTACAACCGCTTCCTGCAAAGTTTTATCTTCCCTGTTCAATGTCGCATCGATTGTAGTTTTGTTGCCAATACTGACTTCCATACTTCCCATTCCCACAGAGGAAATGACCAGTGTTTTAGCATTAGCCGGAATGCTTAAAGTATAAGTACCATCGCTTTTGGTTACGGTACCCCGGGTGGTACCTTTCACCATCACAGAAGCATTGCCGATGGGTGTTCCATTTTCTTCTGTAACCTTACCGGAAATGGATTTTTCCTGTGCCGTAGCAGTAAGTAATAAAAATGCGTGGCACACAACGAGAATAAGCAGTTTTCTCATGTGAATTGTTTTTGGTTGACAAAAAATATTAAATCTAAAGCAAAAGGCAATTTACAAAATCGTCTATATAAACAAAGATTTATTATAGTAATTAACTGACAATACTATGACTTTCAAGAAAGGCTTAAACATAGCTTAACGTACAAACGAAATCTCAGGTTGCTTCTGCCGTAATTCAGATCCTCCCGACAGAATTGGCATAAAGTACAGCTTTTTCAATAGTGACAATTATTCCATTGACTACGCTGCTGTTGGGAAATTTATTCTTGCTGCGTAAAGGAAGTTTTAAAGGCTTTCATATATAACTGATGCGCCCTGGCCTACTCCCACACACATTGTTGCCAAACCGTATTTGGCATTTCGCCTTTTCATCTCGTATAATAAAGTAGCCGAAATTCTGGCGCCACTGCACCCCAGCGGATGACCGATGGCAATAGCGCCTCCATTCACATTTACTTTATTAATATCCAGCTCAAGGTCGCGGATGCAGGCAAGGGATTGGGAAGCAAAGGCTTCATTCAATTCAATCAAATCCAGATCGTCAACTTTCAACCTGCTTCTTTGGAGTGCTTTTTTTGTAGCGGGCACAGGCCCTATCCCCATAACCGACGGATCAACCCCTGCTACTGCCATAGAAACAATTTTTGCCATTGGTCTCAGACCGTATTTTTTTACAGCTTCTTCACTTGCCAGCAACATGGCGGCTGCGCCATCGTTAATACCGGATGAATTTCCTGCCGTAACCGTTCCGTCTTTAATAAAAGCAGGTATTAATGAAGCTAATTTTTCCAATGATGTTTTACGGGGATGTTCATCATCTGTTACTCCGCTTACCGAACCTTTATTATTTATTTCCACCGGCACAATTTCATCATTCCATTTACCCGCATCCTTCGCAGCAAAATATTTTTCCTGCGAGCTTAATGCAAATACATCCTGTTCTTCCCTGGAAATTTTCCATTGCCTTGCTATATTTTCAGCCGTTTCTCCCATGGAATGCGGATAATACATTCCGGCCAGCGTTGGATTTACAAATCTCCAGCCCATTGTTGTATCAAACACCTCAGCTTTACGATTCCAGGCCTCTCCTGTTTTACTCATTACAAAAGGAGCTCTTGTCATGCTTTCCACTCCGCCGGCAATTATGATTTCAGCATCACCGCACATTACCTGCCTTGCAGCATCCATGATGGCCTGCAAACCCGATGCACACAAACGATTCACTGTATTGCCTGCAACACTCACCGGCAAGCCTGCCAGCAATGCCGCCATTCTTGCCACATTGCGGTTATCTTCTCCGGCCTGGTTAGCGTCCCCTGCTATTACATCTTCAATAGAGTTTATATCAACAGATGAATTTCTTTTCAGTAATTCCCTGATCACATATGCAAGCAGATCATCGGGACGGACAGAGGACAATGCCCCGCCATATTTCCCAACGGGAGTTCGTACAGCATCAATTATATATACATTATTCATGTGTTCCAGCTTTATACCGTTAAAAACCCTTTACAAAAAGGTGTAAAAAAACTGTTTGCCATGCAAAATAATGATACTAATTTGTATAAAATTAACTGCTATGTTAAACTCGCCGGTTTTAGAAACAATAATAAGCCTCACCTTTATAATTTTAGTTTTCGCAATTCTGGTTACCTGTGTGCAGGAAGGTTATGTTTCTCTTACAAAGTCGCGGGGCAAAATGCTGGAGAAAGCTATCAGCGATGTGCTGAATGACAATTTCAATAAAAATTTTGCCTACCTTCTTTACCAGCACCCCCAAATTGATCTGCTGAAAAAAAAACAGGGAGATCTCCCTTCTTATATTGATGGTGAAATCTTTGCCCGGACCCTTATTGACCTGGTTGCAAAGGAAAGCACAGAGGTTATTTATGAGGAATCGGCCGATAAAAAAACCATGCTGAAGAGAGAAAGGTTTATTCAACCTGTTCTGGAAAAATCCGGGATGTTGGCCGGAAAAGAATCAACGCCTGTTATTAAAGCAGATACCGATCCGGGTTCTGTTTTCCTGTCCGAAAGATTCAGGCTGGGAGTTGAAAGCCTTCAGTTCAGCGATCTGAAAAAATTAATGCTGTCATTTTTGTCAAATACAACAAAAAAAGGGGGGGAAGAAAATATTGAGGAATTAAAAACACAAATACAGAACTGGTATAATTCTTACATGGAT